>NZ_JBHTJN010000008.1:0-270224 GCF_042675725.1 Seminibacterium arietis | reverse complement strand
GTTCTTGGTTAAATTCTTCACCGCCTAAGGCAATTACTTCTTTGATTACAGCGGTTCTATCTCGCCAACTGTCTTTCCAACTGCCTATATCTTTATCTATTAATGGGGTGATAGTGATTTCGGTTTCACCTGTCCGTACTCCGTACTCGGTTACGACGTTTTTAGTTCGAATGCCCATTACAGTATTGTAGTTATAATCTCCAGCGTCGCCCCCTGTGTCGGTGTCGCCTATTACGGTGCCGTTTGCATAAAGGAGTGGGAAAGATAGCCAGCGGTCCTCGTGAATGCCGTAACCCTTGGTTCTTGTTTCCTTGCTTTTAATATTAAATAAAACGTAAATCACACCGCCTTGATTTTTTGTTTTGCACACTACTGGATCGCTTGTTTTGCCTCGCCATATGGTTTCGCCTTGAATGCCTTTGCTAATGCGTAATATTTTTTTCTTCACTTTTTTAAGTCTAGCGTTGCTTACGTATGAATGTCTCATTTCGTGTATTTCGCTTGCTAAGTTCCCTGCGTTTAAATTGCCGATATTGGTGACTGCTCCATAGGCTTTGATAAAAAAGCGGATTTGGTCAAAATTGCTTTTTACTTTGATACATAATTTAAAGGCGATTGAGTGCGGTCGCATTACGCCTAAAAAATGAGATCTATTATCTGGTATTTTGTTGCATTTTCTCAAATCTTGTTCTTCTCCGCCCCAATCTGCCCACGCTATACCAGCGTTATAGTCTTCGGTATTTTTAACTAAATCACCGCCCACTTGATCTGCAGTGTCTTTTAATGTGCCTTTAATTTCTTTGATATACGCTCCGAACGCAGTATGATTTCCGCCTATGCTGTCAAATCCTGTTAAGGTTCCTGCTTGTTTTTGTCCCACGGTTAAGCCGTTGGCAGCGTTGCGGATAAATCTGTCTTCTGGGTTGGGTAGGCGTGCGTATTCGGTGTTGCCGCTTTGGTAGGTACCGTATTTTTCTTTGAGGCGGTCAAATAGTTCTGGGTGGTCGGCTTTGGTAATGCCGTCGCCGTTACAAGGGAGCCAGCCCTCTGGGATTTGGTCGAATGGAAAATAAGCGAGCATGCCGACATCTCTTTTTGTGAGGTCTGGGAGTTTGTTGCTATTGCCTAAAGTGCGGTATAAATCTGGGTAGGTGTCTTGCTCAAAGGTTGAGCCGTCGCACAGCAAAAAGCCTTGTGGGCTTCTCACCTGTGTTGGGAATGCCACAATAGAGCCGAGGGGAACACCTTTTTTATTGATTTGTTGATTGGTCCACTCTTGATAAGCAACATTTTCATCTTCGACACTCATTGGAAAATTAATCGCCTTGTTGCCACGGCTTGAAGTGCGGTGAAAACTTAAGGCGTTTTCGTGGTCTTGGTTTTTGACATTTAGGGTTAATTTTTCGCCGTTGGTGAGTTTGGCGGTGAGTTTTTCATCTTCTCTGTGATTGATGATTAATTTGCCTGTTAATGTGCCACCTGTTAGCGGTAGTTTTTTGGCTGCTTCGTTGTGAGCAGATTCCGCTTTGTCATAGGCTTTTTTGACAGCTTTTGAATTTGCCACGGTGGTTGTACTGTCGCTATTCACCGCTTCTGAGGTTTCAATTCTTTTTTCATCAATGAGTTGCTTTAATTTTTTTGCTCCTTTGGCGGATAACGCAAGCTGTTCACTCTCAGAATTCAAATCATCTGTGGTTTGGACTATGCCTTTTGTGTTGTGGTCGCCTTGTGGTAGGCGGTGGGCGTGTCCGTTTTCGGTTGCTTGGCTTGTGGTGTCTGCGGTTAAATCAAGGGGGTTTAATTTGCCAGCGGTGCGGAGGTCGGTGGCAAATAATTTTCTGCGGTCAAAGTCTCTTTCAATTCTGAATAATGCAATTTTTGCACAATAGTGCGTAATGCCGTGATCGTCTTGATAGTGCGATTTAAATTCAGCTTGTTCAATCACGTTAACTTGTGCTTGCGTTTGATAACTGCCTGTGACGGTTAATTGTTCATGTACGTCTAATACTGCAATGTGTCCTTGTTGTCCGATGACTTCTAGCGGTTCGGCTAATTCGGCTCGTAATCCGCCAATATAGGCAACACCTTGAGCAGCTAAAAAAGTGCGGTTTTGTTGTTCTTTTCGGCTTAGTTTAAAGCCGTCGGCAAAAAATGCGGCGTTGCCATAGATTTCAAGATTGGTGAGGCGGTTTTTTTCGTCGAGTCCGTGTAGTCTTGCGGTGAAATCTATTTGCCATGTGTTGGCGTTGATTTGAATTTGGGTGAGCTTTTCCGCTCCTTTAAATTCAAGCAAAATTGAACGTGTGAGGCTGTTGCCTTGAATGTCTTTTTTATTTTTGATTTTTTTGATTGTGTCGGTGTAAATAGCAGCAATCAGTTTGTTCTGTTGTTTGTTGATTAAGCCAATGAAATTAAAATCAAAGTCGCCTATTTCTGTTCCCATTGTTACCGAATAAACAACCGCATTGCGGTTAATGACGCCAGCTTGTGAGACGTCTTGGCGGTGTTTGATTTGTGTTTCTTGTGGGATTGTTAAATGGTCGCGGAGGTTGTTGTCATTTAGTCCTTCAATGAATGCAAAGATAAAGCCGTCAATAACGATTTTTGAGCCGTTGGCGGTGGCTTGTGCGATGTCTTGTTCAAATTGTGGTGTGATTAAACTTGCCATTTTCTTTCCTGTTTGGTTGTGGTTTGTTTACGTTTCTTTACAGCTAATTAATTTTAATTGGGTAGCACTGATAATCATGACTAAATTCACCGTGATGAATAAAAAACGGTTGATTGGTGAATACTTCAAATTGATACCTTCTACAGGTTCGCCCATATTGTCTGATGATTAGGTGCATTAATTCATTATTTTTAGCGAGTTGGCTGTCGCTGACGTGAATGCGGATGACATCCCAATTAACTTTATCAAAACGTTCGACGATTTCTACATAGCCAATCTCTAGCCGTTCAAATATGCGAATAAAGCCAGCGGTTGATCCCGCGTCTTTTGCATTTAAAAAGGCGTACTTAACTCGTTTTCGGTATAGCTCTAGCGGTTCGCCGTTAAAGCGTTCTATATCGCGTTGGTAGGCGATATAGTTCAATACTTTTTCATTGCAGCTGTCAACGTCTAAAATGCTAAAAGGGTAGTTAATCCGCATGGCGACCCACTGCCACCATTTAGCGAACAACTCGGCGATTTTTTTCACTTCGCCATTATTGAGCCAAAAGGGCAACTTGATGTTAATCATGCTTGTTCCTCGACGGTTAGGGCTTCTATTCTTGGAATGTCTAAGCCGTTTGTGATGTCGGTTTGTCCCCAGATTAGCGAGCCGATTTCGTTGTGGCGGTCGTGAATTTCTTCGCCTAATTTAGAGAACGAAAAACGGCTAAATGGGTAGGTTTTGGTGACATTGAAATCATTATTTTCACGGAATGCACAGCGGATCATATTTTCTACTTTTTGCAAAATGTCGCGTTTTTCCACTGCACTTACTCCGCTTTGTGGATTGAAAAATACATGACAGCTTAAGCGGTGTTTTGTTTCTGGTATGGCGTAACAAATGAGATCATCGCCGTGACCGTGGTTGCCGTTTTGTATGTGTTGGTTGACTTTGTCAATAAATGGCTGTGAGGTCACGCCAGTATCAAGTAATAAATAGGCGTTAGCGGTTCCCGGTCCTCTGGGGGCGTCGTGTTTAAAGAATATTCTGTCGACTGAAAGCCCTGCCACTGCTGCAATCATGCCTCGGTAGACGTTGTCAATATGATGTTGTCCTACGCTGGCAAATTGGACACGGTAACGTAATCTTAATTCGTCATCGGTTTCACGGTCTGCACCCGGTGTAGTGAGCCAGTTTTCACTGTTTTCAACGGCTTTAACGCCTGTGATTGGTTCAGGTAATATTTTGTAATATCCGCTTGCGAGGTTGTAGTCGCTGCCTGCTTGTTCGGCGATCACTGGCACTTCAGCGGATAATTCACCTTTTTTAATTTCGGTTTCTTCGGTGACTATTAATTTATAAATAATTTCATTAATTCGTTCAGTTTGAATAACTGCGCCTTTTTTAATGGTGACGGCGTTTAAGTCGCTTTCTTTGGTGAACTTGATCACGCCTTGGGCTTTTGTCGCTGGTTTGAAATCTAAGCCCACTTGCCACGCTTGCAACTGCAGCCATTTTCCTTTGGCGGTTTTTACAAAGAGGTTGGGCAATACTTCGTCGATTAACATGTCGGTGAGCCATTTCACAGGCTTGACCGCAATCGCGGTGATTAATCGCCAAAACGGCGACATTTTTGAGTTATTTGTAATTAAATTTTGTTCAGCGGTGAGCCGTTCAAATTGTTGTTTAATTTGTTGTTCTTCGATGATTAAATCGCTTTGTTCAAGCATTTTTCTAAAATCGTTCATAGTCTTAACTCTGTGGGGTCAATTTTGCCAAATTCGTATGTTTCAGCGGTTAATAAAAGGCGGTTTTTGCTTTCTTCTTTGATGTGTACCGTTCCCGGTATTAGTCGCGGATCATCTTCTACTACTAGAATAATTTGTAAAATTATGTCCGCTCTTAATATGCGTGAGCGTTCCGCGATTAAATTTTTCAATAATCCGCTTTCTAAAATGGCGTGTTTGATGTCTTGTGCAATTGAAAGGCGGTTATTGCATAACTGCGGTTGGTTTCCGCTATCTAGTGTTATATCTTCGTTTGTCACCAGTAAATCAAAATATTTAGCCTGTTTCATGGTTTAGCCTGCCTGTATTTGTTGGCGGTCTTTGATTTGTTGCAGCAAGTCTTCCGCGTTGTTGGTTTCTATTTTCAATTGATGAATATTAATACTATTGTTGATGTTGCTATTGTTGAGTATTTTCTCCGCGGTGCCTTTGTTGACTTTTTCAAATTTCGGTTGCACAGCTTGCGGTAATGGGATTGACGCTCCCTCTAATTGATTAGTAATTGTACCGCCGACGGCTACCGCTCCGCTGTTCATTTTTGCAAGATTAACGGCGTTTAGGTGGTTGACGTTTTGCCATTTTGGTATTACAGGGAGTTCAACGCCCGGTAATTTGTTCAACTGTCTGATGATGAAATTCACCACTTCTATTACGCCGTTAGTGATGTGTTCAAATATTTTTAAAAATACGTTGCGGATCGTTTTTGCCATTTCAATTAAGCCGTCTAGCACGCTTTTATTTTTAAAGGCGTTGGCGGTGTCGTTCCAACCTGTGGTGATTGTGTCGAACATATCCACTAAAAAGGCGGTGGCACGTTCAAGGCTGGTAGCCACTCCGCCGATCAGTTCGGCAATAAAATTGAGCATACCGCCCAACACTTCGCCGACGAATTCGCCGACGGTTGCCATGCTGTTTAATTGGCTGTTGGAGGTGTCGCACAAGCCTATGATGTTAAATAGCGTGCTTGCTATGGTTTTCAGTGATTGCCAAATGCTGAGAAAACTTTGTTTTAGTGGTTGCATGGCGTTAAATGCGTTGCTAAAGCCGTCAACAACGCCGATAAAAAACGGTTTAAATATTTTCCATAAGCCATACACCGCCACGCCAATTAAGGCGATTTTTGCACAGACGATTAACACAGGCAGAGCAAGGGCGGTGAATAATCCGCCTACTACGCCAATCAATCCAATAATGCCAGTTAAGGCGGTCGCCACGGCAACCAGTCCACCGCCGCCAATTAATACGGCAAAAACACCGCCGATTAATTTCGCAATGTTTTTGTAGCGGTTGAAATAATTGACTAGGCGTTGTCCGATGTCGGCAATTTTTGAGCTAATTGGCTCTAAGGCGTTTAAGATGGTTGTGCCTATCGTTGTTTTTAAATTGGTTATGATTTGCCCTAATCTTGCCCAACTGTCGGTAGTGATTTTTGCCACTGCCATTGCGTCGGATAAGCCTTTGACCTCGTCTATTTTACTGATGTCGCCTTTTAGTTTGTCGGTTTTTGCCATTAAGAAGTTGATTACTTGGATCGCTTCTTCAGTGCCGAATGCTTTCGCTAACTCTGCTTTGTCTAGTTCGTCGGTTAAATCGCCGTAACGGTTTTTAATCACCTGTAATATTTCGGTGATTGGTTTCATGCGGTTTTGACTATCTAAAAATTCAAGTCCTAGTTTTTGTTGGGCTTTGGTTACACCTCGCAAAAATGCGGCGTATTTTGTCCCCGCTTGTCCGTCGGCGAATGCTCCTTGTAATGTGCCTATTACTGCCAATTGTTCCGCTACTGAAATGCCCGCAGCTTCCCCCATGCTGCCTAGATTGGTGTACGCCATCATCAAACTTTTTCCGCTTGATTTGTACATATTGGCAGTCACTGCTGCCTGACCTGCGACCGCTTCAACCCATTTAGACCGCCCCATTTTGTCCGCTTGGCGTTGGAATATGCCGTACATTTGCGATAAATAAGATCCCATTTCTTGCACGTTTGAGCCTGTGGATTTAGCCAGCAAGTTGGCACTTTTAGAAAATGAGATTAATTCATTGTCGGTCAAGCCGTCGATTGCTCTGGCAATTTCGTTTGTTGAATTGACCACTTCAACGGAGGCTAATCCGTAACTAGAAGAGAAATCTAAGGCAAATTGTTCTATTTTTTTCAGTCCGCTGTCGCCTATGCCGACGGCTTTGATCTCGCTCATGGCTCGGTTAAATTCAAGAGCAGGTTCAACCGCACTTTTCAGGGCGTAACCTGCTCCCACAATACCAGCGACACCGATTCCGATCTGGGTCATGGCGTGTTTGCCTCGTTCGCCTAAGCGGTCAAGGCTTTTAGTCACCTGCTTTAATGGTCCTGTGATCCTGTCGGTCATTGATATGATAAGTTCTAAACCGTGAGCCATGTGTTAATCCTTAGCCTTTAAAGGCTTTTGCGATACCGCTTGCCACTGCATTGGCAAGGCTTTCAAAAAATGTTTTGTGTAGCCATAGGGCTTTTGCTAAATTTGCTTCATTTTCTTCTGCGGTTGGAAGATAGAACGCTTTCAAGGCGTACGCCTGTGAAAGTCCGTTCTGTTCGATTTTTTCCACCCGCTCGGTTAGTTTTTTAACTCTACCTTGATTTTTGGAATAAAGGCATTATTGACCACTTCTACGATTTGAGCGTATAACAATTGGCTTTTCAAAATCTCGGTTAAAATGTCGCGTTGGCTTGGTTCGACAATCGCCATTAAATAATCTTTCACTGGTACGATTTTATTATTTTCAGTGATTTCATTTTGTAGTAATTCAAATGCCGCGTCATCACGGTGAAAAATTAACTCAAAACTGTCATCAATGATAACGGTGGCGGTTTGGCGGTTTTGATTGCGTAATTTTTCAAGTAATGCTTGTGCGTTGTTTTGTTGGTTTTCAGTTGTCATTTTTTTTTCCCTCTATGGTGTTATTAAAGTCATTGATACATTGTTGTAAACTGCGTTGAGCGAGTTCACATAATTTAATAATTTGTTTTTGTTGCTGGATACTCCGCACGAGGTCGCCATTTGTTTTAATGGTTAATCGTGGCGGTTCGCAGCGTGGCACCTGTACGCAATTTAGGCGGTATAAAGTGCGGTTATTTTGTGAGCAATTCAACAACGCCACTAGGCACAGGCTGATCACTCCAATTTTTATTTTTTTCATCATTTAGCGTGTGTTCGGTTTGTTGCTGTTGCTCGTGTTTGTATTGTTCTAGCTGTTCTATCGCTTTGTTTAACTGTTGTTGCTGTTCAACAAAGTGATCTAAGCGGTTAATTGCAAGTTGCGTTTCCTGTCTTAATTGCTGCAATTCTTCCGCCTGCCGTTCGTTATAAAAATATAAATAAGCATTTCTACAAACTAAAAAAGCAATAATGGCAAAAATGAGCGTTTTTACATTGAGCATGGCTCCTATTAGCTGTGTAAGCATAGTTGTCTTTCCTTTTCTCGTCGTTGTTTTAATCCGTTTGACGGTTTGTTGCCGATATATATCCAGCGTGTAAACTGGTTGCACATGGCTTTAATATTGCCTTGTCTGGCGTATTTGAAGAGCGTGCTGTATCGCATTTTTCCGCACCCCACATTAAAGGTAATTGATACCGCTGATTCAAAGGCTCCTTGCGGTAGCTTTTCGCCGTTGGCGTATTTATTTACACATTGCTCGGCGATTTTTAAATCGGCTTTCCAACGTTCGGCAATTTCTTCATCAGTGAGTTTTTTCTTGATGTCTATTTTGGAATTAATCGCACTGCTTCCAATGCCTACGGTTAATACATTAGCAGGGCAGTAATAGGGATCACGTCGGCAGCCTTCTGCGTCGCCAATCAGTGCTAAGCCTTGTTGACTTGTGCGGATGCCGTCTGGGTTGTTCAGCACTATGCCAATAATGGCAAGTACGCTACAGGCTGTTGTCAATAGTAGTGTCGGTTTCTTCATCGTATCTTTTAAATTTCAATCTTGCGTTTAATAGTCTTTCTGCTCGGCGGTCGGCTTTGCGTTTGTAATAGATATTAATTGCCACCGTTAAGGCTCCAAATAAAATCCCAAAAATTGCCCCTATATCGCCCCACGTTAAGCCACAGATGATCCCAGCAGTTGCCGATCCTGTATAGGCTAGACTATCCGTACTTTTAAACATGCTTTTCATTCTCCTTAACGTTAGGGAATGCCACCGCCCTTTTTTTTAACAGGCGGTAGCATTGCTTTTTAAAGGTCTCTAATATCATCCGCGGAGAGATATGGCACGCCGTTAATTTTGACAAAATCAGGCGAGGTCACCAGATATTTAATTTTCTTTGTGCTTTTTGCTCCGCCTTTCGGATCGATGTTTAATACGTCCGTTAAAATTAACTTATTGCCAAAGGTTTCCACCTTGTCACGTACTCCGCCACGTTGAGCGAAAAAAACGAAATCAACCTCTGGCAAGCCCCTAAAACTACCGACGGCTCTGGCAAGATTAACCAACTTTGAGAAGTTTTTACTATCAAGTTCGATTTCGCCCTCGGCTTCTACTTCGCCTGCGACATAGCCGTCAGGAATGCCGCGTGTTTTTGCTACTGCGGTGTTATCAGTGATATTCAAATTAATGCTATCGGCGTGAACAGGTACGCCACCCAAATAAAAATCAAACGCCATTCCGCTTATTACTTCTGCCATTTTTTCAGCTCCTTATCCTAATGTTTCTAAATCTAAGAAAATATTAACGGTAATATCTTTAGGGCAGTCATAGGGACGGACTTTGATATATACCATTACTTTTGTTTTGCTTTGCCATTGGATCGCAATGCTGTCTTCCGTTGGTGGCATACATTCGCCCGGGAAAACAATGCCGCCGATCTCTGCACTTTTCGCCATTTCTCTTAATGGTTTCGCAAAGTAGTTTTTGTGATATTCAGTACTGGATAGCGTCGAATTAAAAGAGCGGTCGGCGATTTTGGCGATCGCTAACAAGCGGACACGGCGTGCGACTTTGTCCACTACTCGCACATTCTCCACGGTTTGAAAATCTCCGCCCTCGGCATCTAGCATGCGTCCATCTGACCAGTAATAGCCGTCATAATCTGGGTACCACATCGGCACCGAATAACGAGCGGTCTCAAGGCTTTTTAGGTGTGAAATATCTAATACTATGCCGTTTTTATCGGTTGGTTTTTCCGCTTTGCCTAAATTCAATACGGCACCTGTCTTGACACGTGCTGGGCTGTCGGCAACGGTCACCGCTTTGTTAGATAACCGACCTGCAATCACGCCTGCTTCATTGCCAAAAAGTAACGGCGTTAACATAACGTGATCAGCGACAACGGTTTTTTGTAATTCGGTTAAAGTGGCAATATAGGTTGCCCAGTCTTCACCGCGTTCACGGTCGCTATTAATGCCGTTGACGGCTTGAATAAAAAAGGTACGTCGCCCATATTTTGCCAATAATTCCGCATATAGGCTTTGTAAGTCGTTAATTTTTTGTTTGTCTAGGTCTTTGGTGACGGTGTTAACCACAAATTCAAACGAGGCAATTTCATTGGCATACAATACGCTTTTTTTAAAATCGTAACCCTCTTCGGCGGTTGGGAGTGCATAAGCGAGCCAATTTTGCCCAGCGTTTAACATGGCGGTTTTCAGTTGTTTTTTTAACTCGCTTTCTTGACTGCCTAATAGTTTGTCGAGGTCACTATCTGGCGTAATTGAAAGTAGTTTGTTTTGGTTTTCTTTTGCGGTGATGACACCCACGAAAAGCCCACAACGTTCTATTTCTTTTGTTTCGCCTGCTTGCATATTTAGCGAATTAATTTGGACAGTTGGGAACATATGTTTCTTCCTTTGTTTGTTTGATTGAGTTAATTAAGTTTATATATCTATGCCGTGTTTCTTAAAATTAGTGATAATTTGTTGTTCTAATGTGTTTGCAATATATCGCTCATCTGTGTTTAAAAATGGGCGTGCTGGTAATTTAAAGGCGTTCATGCGATGTTTTCTTAATCTATATCGCATTTCTCGGATCACTGCTCCAGCTTGTCCCCATGTCATGTTTTTTTGTAGCCAGCTTGATGTAGCTTGAATATAACTGCCGTTTCTTAATTGGTTTCGTCTTCCTGTATGCCGTGTTATTTTTCTACGTCGTCGGCTTCGGTTGCGTTCTATTATGCTTGTATTGCTTGGTTTATCTCGTTTTATCCGTTTGAAGCCTAATTCAAGCAAGGCATCTATTTGTCGTTGGGTTGGCGGTCCGTTAGGGTCGTGTTCTTCTTGCTGTTCTTTTTCTTTGCCCTTTTTTGCTACTTCCGCTTGTTTTGCGGTGCTTAACATTGCCCCCTCTTGGTGTTGCTCAAAAATTAACGCGGTTTGCGGTTTTTTATATTGAATTAAGCCTTTTGATCCGTTGTCTTCTATCTTCGTATTTAAATATTTAGCTGCCTTTTTCAGCATTTTATTTTTGCGTTTGCCTTTGCGTTGGCGTTTGCGTGGCGTCCAGTTTTCACCGCTTGGCGTTTGTTGGGCGGTGACGTTTTTAGAGCTATCCGCCTTAATTTTGTAGACGGTGTATTTCATTATTTCTCGTCTGTTTTGCGGTGGTATCGCAAGGCTTTTTAATAATTTTCGTAGCTCGTGTAAATTTTGTTGATTAAATCGAATGTTCACTGGTATCTATGCTTATCTCGGTTGCTATTTCTTCTGCGGTGTAGATATTGATATAATCTAGGCGGTATTTTTTGCCGTTGGCGTAGATGTTGCCGTTTTCATCTTCTACCGCTTCCATAGGTTCAAAACATTGCACGTTAAACACTAAATCGGCGGTGTTGTCATCTAGCATTTCTATATCAAAATTAACCGCACTTTCTACCCTGTAGCGGTAGGGGTCATTTTGTTTGAGCCAGTGCAATAAATTCACCTTTATCACTGCTGGATCAATTTGTTTAAATGGAAATTGTTCCAGCCAAATGACGGCGTTATATTTTAAAAAGGCTAGCACCTCGCCTTGTTCGGTAAGCTGCTGCCCCTCGTCGATTATTTCGCCGTCTTCTATCCATGAATACAGATTATTTTTATATCGGCTTGGCAATTGCTCGGCGATAAAGGCGGTTAAGCGTTGATACAGGTATTTTCTTAAATTAAACATACACTGCCTCTTTTTTTGCCTTTTAGTAGCCTAATGGCTTGTACGGCTTCCGCTTCTAGGCTTTTTTGTTCTTCGATGTATTCTCGTTTTTCGTGGATTTCCCTTGCGGACAAGGTGGCAAATTCAGGTATCAAGATTGCTTTTGCTCGTGCGTAGACCGCTTTTTTATACAAAATCGTTTGATAATTTTGTTGAAGTCCTTGGGTTAAAATGCTCGGTATTTCGCTCACGTGTTGCACGCCTTTTAAGCGGTAATTTTCCGCCACGGTGATTAACTCAAGGCTGACGCCTAACATACTTTCAATTAATGCAGCTTCAATCATTTCTTGCGGTATTTGTAGCGGTATTGCTCGTTGTAACTGAAATTCTTTAATCGGAATATCCGCCCAAAAGCCGTTATTTTTTAATATTTTTTCGCTGTATTCTTCGCTTCTGCCGTTAAACATGTCTGCCCCCTTGTGCTTGGGTCAGAATGGTCAACGCACGTTCAATAACATTTTCTCTATTTAGAGTGTTATCTGCGGTGTCGTTGCCATTCTGTGAGGGTGTGAGGACGAGGACGTTTAATCGCATTTCGCAGCGATTAATTAAATTTTTCACCCCTATTTTTTCATTCAAAGTAAACGCCTTGAGAAATAATAGCCTTGCTATGTTTAACCGTTCGGCGTCGTCAATTTTCGCTGCGTTTGGCTGTCCGTTTTTGTCAGCGATTAACAGGCAACCGCCCATTTTTAACCATTTTGATTTAACAATGTCGTGAACCGTCCAACGGCTAAAAATCAAGCGGAAGACCTGACTAAAATAAGGTTCTTGCGGTTGTTGTTGGCGGTGTTGCTGTTCCGTCCATTTCAATACGGTATCGGCGACAAAATTCGCTAAGGTTGATTTAAATTTTTCTGGCAGGCGTTGCCCTTGTGCTTCGGCTTTTTGTGCAAGCTCAATCGCTCGCCCCAGTTCGCCCACGTCAAATAAATACACGATACAATAGCCCAATATATCGTTCTGATATGTTTCGCCTTGTTCAAAATATTGTTCCACATACGGCAACCACTTCGGCAAAAAATAACGGCGTTTCTGTTCTATTTTTTGGTCAAGCGTGGGCAATGCGTGAATTTTGTTGACATCAGTTTCTAATGCAACTTGAAGTAATTTATAATCATTTGAGTGTTTTTGAACCGCACTTGCTGTTGTGGTTGTGTCATTGCTATTAATTTCTTCTAGTGCTTTCACTTTTGCTTGAAAATCACGCATGCCCATGTTTTACGCTCCTTTAGGCGATCTCTTCTTTATCGTCTTTGAATTTCACTTTAGTGTGATCAATTGCAGTCATTAATCCGACATCTTCGACAACATAGCCTTCCATGCGGTAGTAAGAGTTCACAATGCCTTTGCGGTCTTGGTCTTCACGAATTGAACGGCGTTGGCTTCCGCTTTCGGTGTAAAGACTTAGATTTTTCAAGGTTGTAACCACTGCTCCACGTGCTGGGAAGTTTGGTGGGGTAATCGCTTGCATTCCGCCAAAACTACCGAAAATATTGTGGGTGTTTAGTGCTGCTTTTTCGCTTGGTTTTTCGCTGTTTCCGCTTAAAATTTTGGCTTTTGCTTTCGCCACTAAATCCGCCCCTACTAAGAATACTAAGTCATTGCGGTATTGGTGTCTTAAATCTAAGCCTTGTTTTAATTCAAAAGCGAGTTCGTCAAGGGTGTGAATTTTGCCCTCGTCGGCGAACATATTTTTAAACGTTTCTTCATCGTCCCAATAGTTGGTTTTTTTCTGTTCTTTCAACAGTTGTAACCAACCTTTGTTAACGTCTGAAAGATCTGGTTTTGAGGTATTATCTGCAACGCTTGTACCATTCCAACCAATTTGTAGAATATCTAAGGCGATTTGCGTATTGACATATTCTTCATACAATTGGCCTAAGCGGTCTCGATAAATGGCAAAATTGTCGAACATTGCCCAAGGGATAATGACACCGCTGTCAGTTTCAAATAATTCAAAACCGCTTTCAGTGTGGTCTAAGGTCGCTAAATAGCGTCCGTCTTTTTTGCGTCCTGTAATGCCTTTTTCAGTTGCACCTAACAGTTTTTTCCCTTTGACGGCGTTAACTTGTACGAAGTTAATTTGCTTCAAAAAATCCGAGCTTTGTTGGATGTTTTTGCCTAATAGTGCTGCTTGTGGTTTGGTTAATTCAAATGATTGACCTGCTAAAATTTCAAACGGTAACACGTTGAAGTGTTTCGCGTAAGCGGTAATCATTGCGTTAAATGCTTGTTTATTCATTTTTTTACTCTCCAAAATTGAATTTAAAGCCGTTTACGTTGATGATGTCATCAGTGCTAAAACTGCCCACGCCTTGCGGTGCTTTAGTGGCTTCTTCGGTCATTTTGTTTAATTGTTCAGTTAATGCTTGCACTTGTTTTGCTAGTGCGTTAAAGGCTTCAATGCTTACCGCTTCCGCTTTTTCGTCGGCTTGTGGTTTCACGTCGGCTTTTGTTTCAGGTTGGGCGGTGAATTGGTCTAATTTTTGGTTTAGACTTTCAATCGCAGTGAGTAGCTTCTCGTTCATTTCGGTTTCCTTGTTTTGATTGTGATTGCTGTTCTCTGGTTTTGTGAAAAACTGTTTTAAGGCATGGAAAAAGCCTTTAATTTCTGCTTGTTCCGCTTGTTCTGCCTGTTCAATGTCCGCTTGATAATTGGCGGTTAAATTGTTTTTAATCGGTGTGGTGTAAGCGAGGTTTTGCGGTTCGCCTTGTTGGCTAAATTCTAGCCGTGTTGTGCCGACACTGGCTGGTGTGTCGGTAACGCCTAAGCCAAATAAATAACTTTTTCCGCTGTTTCTGAAATTTGGAGCAATTTCAATTGAGCTGTATAAATATTGCCCTTGTTTGTTGAGCATGATTAATCGTTGAGTAGGTGACAGCACGGCATATAATTTGCTTTCTGTTTCGCCTTGCTCTAGTTTCAGGCTTAACACTTGTCCTAAATTGTCACCGCGTTTATGATCTGCCCAGATGTTGGCGGTGTAATAATTCGGATCGTAGGTGTCGTAAATGTCTTTTAGTTCCTGTTGGCTGATTGCTCGACCGTCGACGGTGTCACCTGAGGTGGCAATACAGACTAAGCCTGTTCTTAATTTGCTTTCTTTCATTGTCGCTTTTTTCGCCTGTTTGGTTGTTGTGCGGTTATTCTGCACGGTTGAGTGGTGTTTTTCTCGGCTAAAATTCGATTATTTTCGATAATTCGTATTTTTTGCCTATTGTTGCGGTATTAACGAATTTAACTGGATTTTTTACTTGCTTTTTTGTTCAGAATAGAGGCGTTTTTAATGAAAGGATAAAAAATGCACAAACTACGGAAAAGACGATCAAGCCGTTACGATGATGAAACGATTTATGCCGCACGGTTTTTATATTTAAAGCGTTATAGCCCTAAGCAGATAGCGGAAGAATTAAACTTAAATTCTTGCCGTCCGATTTACTATTGGGCTGAAAAATATAATTGGTCTAGCTTGGTGAGTGAAGACGGTATTGAAGCATTAATTGCGTTGCGGATTGTGGAATTGACCCAACGTGATAATAAAACCGAATTAGAATTAAAAGAGCTTGAGCAATTAATCGATAAAGATATTCAGTATAAAAAGCAACGTGCGAAAAAAAGCGAAAACGGCACCGCACTTGCTTTAGCTGATGAGGCTAAGCCATCTAAAGGCAAACACAAAAAGCCGATTAAAAACGATATTTCCCATATTACGCCAGATATGTTTGAGCCGTTTTTGTCTTCGTTGTTTGCTTATCAAAAGACGTTAAGAGAACACAAAGATCGCAAAATTAGAAATATTTTGAAATCGCGACAAATTGGAGCGACCTATTATTTTTCCTTTGAGGCGTTAGAAGATGCGATTTTGACAGGAGACAATCAAATATTTCTTTCTGCCTCTAAACGTCAGGCGGAAATATTCAAAACCTATATTTGTAAAATGGCACTGCAGTATTTTAACGTGGAATTAAAAGGCAATCCGATTGTATTAAGCAATGGGGCGGAGTTGCATTTTTTAGCCACTAATGCGAATACGGCTCAAGGCAATAGCGGTCATGTTTATGGTGACGAATATGCGTGGATCAAAGACTTTGACCGCTTTCAAATGGTGTCGTCGGCAATGGCAACGCATAAAAAATGGCGTGAAACCTATTTTTCTACGCCGTCATCTAAATTTCATGCTTCTTTTAGTTTTTGGAGCGGTGACAAATGGCGAAGTGGCGATCCGAAACGGCAGAAAGTGTCTTTTCCCTCTTTTGAGGAGATGAAAAAGGGGGTTGACTGTCCTGACGGTCAATGGCGGTTTGTCATTACCATTGATGAGGCGATAAAAGGCGGTGCCAATGTGCTATTTGACCTTGATGAATTGCAGCAAAAATATAGTAAATATGCGTTCAATCAGTTGTACCGTTGTGTGTGGATTGATGACGCTGACAGCATTTTCACTATTAAACAGTTGCTGAAATGTAGCGTTGATATTGCAAAATGGAAAGACTTTGACCCCTCGGCGGATCGCCCTTTTGGTTTTCGTGAAGTGTGGGGCGGTTATGATCCAGCACACAGCGATGACGCAGCCTCGTTTGTGATTATCGCTCCGCCTGTTACGCCGTCGGAAAAATACCGCGTTTTAGCTCGCTTTCAGTGGCGTGGCTTGGCGTTTAAATGGCAAGCGGAGCAGATCCGCCAGCTTATGCAAAAATATAATTTCAGTTACATTGGCGTTGACGCGACTGGCGTTGGTTATGGTGTATTTGAAGAGTTGCAGACCTTTGCACGGCGGATCGTGGTCCCTATTTTGTATAATCCTGACGTGAAAACTGAATTAGTACTCAAGGTGCATGATTTAGTGGAAGAACATGAAAAATTAGAATGGGCGAATACTGAAACCGATATACCAGCCTGTTTTTTAATGGTGAAGCAAACCACGACAAAAAGCGGTAATAAATCCACCTTTATTGCGGATCGGTCCGCGAGTACACAACACTCTGATGTTTTTTGGGCGATTGCTCACGCCTTACACAAAAAACCGCTCACTTCTTGTAAAAAACGTAAAAGCACATGGAATATTTGATATGAAAAAATTAACAACCACACAGACAACAAAAAACAACAAGATGCAATTCTTTAGTTTTTCAACGGAAGGGGATTTTATCGCCTCGCCGTCATTGGATTATTTGCCGTTAACGATTGATAGCCAATTTGATTGCTACACTCCGCCAATTAATCGGCAAGCGTTGGCTAGATTGCCGTTTCAGAATGCTCAACATAGTGGCATTTTGCACAGCCGTGCCAATATGGTGTCGTCGGATTATATGGGCGGTGCGGTGTTGTCGCGTATGGATATGAGGGCGTTGTGTTTAAATTTAATTCAATTCGGTGATGTGGGTTTGCTGAAAATTCGCAACCATTTAGGCAAGGTCTGTCGCCTTGCGGTGTTGTCTTCGCTTCATTTGCGAGTGAAAAAGAACGGCGATTTTTGTTATTTAGTGAAAAAAAATATTGATGATATTGATAGCAATGAGGTATTTCACTATCGCAAAGAGGATATTATTTTTATTAAACTGTATGATCCTATTCAACAAATTTACGGCTCGCCTGATTATGTGGGCGGTATTCAGTCGGCGTTATTGAATGCAGATGCAACGGTATTTAGACGGCGTTATTTTTCTAACGGAGCTCATATGGGTTTTATTTTGTACACGACCGATCCTGCTTTGTCGGAAGAAGTGGAAGACGAAATTAAACGAAAAATTCAAGGCTCTAAGGGTATTGGTAATTTCCGTTCGATGTTCATTAATATTCCTGACGGTAAGCCAGACGGCGTGAAATTAATTCCTGTTGGTGATACTGGCACTAAAGATGAGTTCGCAAATATTAAAAATATTTCTGCTCAAGATGTGTTGACGGCTCACCGTTTTCCGCCTGGTCTCGGTGGGATTATTCCGAGTGTGGGCGGTTTTGGCGATCCGATCAAAGCTCGCTTGACCTATCAGGCGGACGAAGTGGAGCCACTTCAGGCAATTATTGCGGAGACAATCAACAACGATCACGACATTCACCGCGATTTGAAAGTGGTGTTTAAGTCTCGGTTGGCGGAATAAGCCCATTTTAGGTGAAATAATGGGGCGGCGGTTTTTCGCTCATGCTATACTATTTTTTATTTTTTATTTTTTTTCAATGGGTTATATTATGGCTAATGTGTTGAAAGTGAAGTGCGGTGTGTGTGGGAGTCGTTGTTTTATCCGTCGTTCTGATTTTCTTTCTGACGGTTTCGCTAGAATTTATATAACCTGTACCAATCCGCAATGCTGCCAATCTGAGGTATATAACTTTGAACGCTCGCACGTGGTAAAGACCTCTAAACTCTCTAAAGATAGATTACTTGAAGATGTGATCAGTCTTCTCTCTGAACAAGACAAGCAGCAATTAAAAAAAATGATTGAGGCGGTTTGACAAAAAAGCCTGTGTTTTAAACAGGCTTTTAAAAATTCTTAGTTTCATTCATCTTCATTGCGTTTTTGTTGTTGCTCAAGTACAACAGCTTTACCTCGTCCAAATCCAGCAAAATAACCAGCTACTAAAGCTCCACCGATTTTAAGTACTTCCAATGCAAAATCGGTGTTTCCTGTATTCATTGCGTAGATAATGACGATCATCACTAATACGGAAATTAATGCGGTAATACATAATTTTCCTTTTTGTAAGGCAGAGAATATATCTCCGTGTTTCACATCGGTTTGTTGCTTGGCTTCAATTGAAATTTTTGCAAGCCTTTCATTGGCTTTAATTTCTTCATGTCTAAGAGCAAGCTCTTCTCTTTTCAGTAGTATTTCTTGGTGCTGAAGTTGCACAAACTCTTTTATAACATGTTCATCTACCACTTTAGGCAGGTTTTCTTGTTCATTGTTCATCGTGCAACCAATACAGGTGTTTTATATGTAATTTGAAATGAACCGTAGCCACTAGAACCGAAAGTTGGTGGGATAAACCGCACGGATTCTATGTTGTTGTTCACTGAGTTTTTTTTCGCTTCGTTCAAGTACTGGCGAGCTGAGACGGTGCGAACCTTTTTGGGAACAAGCAATTTCGTTTTAGTCATAAGAAATACCTTTGTTTGTGCGAAAATACCTTGTTAAATAGGGTTTCTTTGAAAAAAAAGCCACAGAATTAAGTTGTGACCGCCTACTTTTTGTTAAAAATTGTGCTGTTATCTTATTCGCTCTTTTTTGGGCTGTCAATTTTATTTTTTGTTGTTTTGTGTTGTTTTATTTATTCCTTTTTGTTTTCTTCTCTTTCTTTGTTCATTTTGTGCGGTTTGTATCTTTTGTTGGGTGATGTAGTTCTCCGCCTAATAGGGCGTAGCCTGCGATGTCTTGCCAGTTGTCTTGATGTGTGGCTCCTTTGTTTAGTATGCGTGTGATTTTGAATAATATCATTTCAATTGATGTGCGTTGTTTCCAGTTTAATTTTTTTGTGTGTGGTTCAATGACGTTGCGTAAATCGCCGTAAATTTGGGCGAAAGTGTCATAACTGCCGTGCTGTTGTTCTGAATTAGCACGTATAGAAAGTTTTAGGCGGTTTTTGCCTAAGAATAGGATAAATTTGAATAGCATTTTGATTGTCTCTTTGTTTAGTAAATGTGAATTGCTGTTCCCTAAAGGGTGTAGCAAGGTTTCAACTACCGCAAAGAAACGGCTCGCCTTATTCGTGCGGATAAACTCCGCCTTATCTCGACGTATAGACCTTGCCACAAATTCAGATAAACAGATTGAGCTTAGCAGGCTCAAGCCATTGATGATAGGAATTTGAGGTAAAAAAATTCCGCAAGTCTTACGGGTGCGGTAGCCGTTCTTTGTAGTAGTGTCGCCAATACTAACCGCACTTTGATTTTTTTGCAATACTGAAAATTTGATTTTTGTCATGTTTCTGTACCTTTTCAAACTCATTTAGGCTATAATCCATGACGTTCTTTTTAGAACGCCATGTATTGATTACTTCCTATGAGTTAAGTTAAATTACTTGCGCCCTTGCCATTTGGTTGAGGGCTTTTTTGTTGGATTATTTCCACTAAACTGGGTGTAATCTTGGTGCTGCCCCTTACTATCGTTTTTGCTATCGGCTCAAATCGCTTACAAGTCTTAAAAGTGCGGTCTGTATTTCGTCAATATCGTCAATAGAACAGAATAATTGCGTTAGTACTATGTCTAGCATTTTTTCTTGAGATAACTGAACCTCTTGCCCCTCGTCATTAAAAGCCATTACGGGTTTTTTCTCTTTTAACTGAATAATTAAATCTCTTGAGGTTTCTAATGTGTTCTTAATACCCTCTAAATTGGGCTTAAATGCGTTTTCTTGGTTTGCTTGATAATTTGTATTACTCATCGTCTAAATCTCCTTTATAGCTTGAATATTTGTGGTGATTTCGCTTGATAGGTTGCGATTAGACATAACGCCCCCTTGTATTAATGCGAGCCACAAAGACGGCTTGATGTTGGGTGAGATTGAGCTGTTGGCGTGCCTGTTGTTCTCGTTCGGCTAAAATGGTTTTTAGATCTTGTGGTGGTTGTGTTTTTTTGGTCATGTTGTACCTCGGTTTAGTTAGGTTAATGTGAATTGTTGAAAATCAAAATCCTGATAAAGTGCGGTTAAATTGTTTAATATTTGTGCATTTGTGCGGCGTGTTTGGCTAATTTGGTGTAATTCCACTTCGTCGCCGTTGCGTTGTAAGTACATTTTGTTATCTATCATCACTTTCCAGCCTCTTAAAATGGCTTTTATTTGATCTTTTCTGAGCGGTTTAGTTATTGGGTCAATGATTTTTTTGATTTGTGTCACTACCTTTAAGTTACAGTTACTGACACAAGTCCAAGGCTCGCTTTGCTCGCTAAGTGCTTGATTAAGCTCTTTTTCTAAATTCTCTACTAGTACGTTTTTTTTACTTTTTAAGGTCCAATTTTTTAATCTGGTAATGACTGGTTCAAGGTCAAAAATAGATTGAATGCCTTTGATTTTTTTTCTAGCCTCGCCGTATTTGGTTGTGCCGTTTTCTTCGTAATAAATTTTCAAATTGCTGTCTTTGCGTTTGGCTAAAAATCCTAGCCCTGCGGTTATGCAATCCACAAATGCTCCATACTCGCCCACGTCGGCACAGGCGATTGCTCTTGCGAGATGTTTGTTTTTGTGCTGCCATGCAAGAGGGTAGGCGGTTTTTTGCAGCGGTGGCTGTGCGATGTCTAAGTTGAGCTGATCACGTTGGGCGGTTTGCCGTTTTTGTTTTTGTTCTTGTTTGTGTAGGTGGCTGGCGAGCCGTCTAATTTCTCGCCAGAGTGATACAAATTTATCGCCGAAGAATTGAAACTGACGAATGCCCCACAAACTCGCCCATGCTCTCGCCCTTTTGGCGTTATCTTGCAAGCTCATGCCGTGGTCTTCGTCTGAGGTGTCGTTTTTACCTGCAAAGCCGTTAATATTTTTTGAGATGTATTTAGTAATGTAACCGACGGCGGTGCCTTTGGCTTTGTCGATTGGGTCAATTTTAAGGCGGTGCATTTTCGCCCCTTTTTCGTCGCCGTCTTCGGCGAGGGCAACGGCTTTGAAAATGTCAATTAGTTTCTGTTTTTGTTGTGGCTGAACAAAAATTAATAAATGCCAGTGTGGCGTGCTGTCGTGGTGTGGTTCACACACTCTTAAGCCTGAGAACTGAATATTGGCTTTTTTTAATCTTGCCCTTGTGCGTTGCCAAACGGTATTGAGATATTTGTGTGTTTGTTTTGGGCTAGCTCCGTTCCATTTTGGGTTGGGCTTGCCTGAGTTGCTTAAAATGGAATGGTAGGCACTCGGAGCGGTTAGGGTGATGAATAAGCCGTCTAGCTGTCTAAAATCGGCGTCTTCTTCTAAGCCTCGGCAGCGTGTCATTAATTCAATACGTAACTTACTGATGTTTGATGAGCTGTGTAAATACATGTCCATTAATTCCACTTGCTCGGCTGGGTCGTCAATGTTTTCGACAATCATGTTTTTCAAATAATCAAGGTTGCGTTCGGTTTGACGTTCCCACGCATTAAAGGCTTGATTAGTGACATATTGTTGTGTGCCTTTTCTCACTTGTCCGCATGCTATGGCGATATGTTCGACCATTTGGCGTTGGATTTTATGAAGGCGTTTAAGCCAGTATTTCGGATCAACAATGCGAGTTAAGGTGCTTTCAATGTAGATTGCTTTTAATTGGCGGTTGCGTTTTAGCCCTTTGTATTGTTGCCAGTAGTTAAGGTCTAAGCCAAAACTTTCCGCAATTTGACCGCACTCGCCGTATAGATTGTGAAAAATAGTTTCTATTTCGCTTTCTGTGGGTTGGCGTTGCTGTTTGGCGAATAGTTCGGCGTGTTTTTCCATGTATTGGCGTTGAAATTGGTTGAAAGTGTTCGCCAGTTGTTGGCAGATTTCTTCCAGCTTTTTCAAGGAAGTTAAATATAATGGCAACATTGCTCGGTTAAACTCTCGGCGGTTTTGTTGGGCGATGTGTTTGCCGTATTTGTGTTTAAAGGCGTGAAAATCGCTTTTATTTAATTCCGCTTGTTGGTAGGCTTTGAAGCCTTTTGGGTCGGTTTCACGGTTTGGCGGTGGGTTGCGTTTTAATTCTTCTTTGATTTCCTTTTCTAGTGCTTGTTGCCAGTGGCTTTGCTGGTGATTAAAGGCGATTAAATCCGCTAAATTAATTTTATTTTGTTTGAACACTTTTTTAAGGCGGTCTTGTACGACCGTTCTGATCCATGTGTTAGCGGTGTAGGCTTTTTGGTTGGTGGTTCCCTTGGTGGAGCGATATTCATTAATGTATAAATTCCGCACGTGTTCTCGTATTTGTTGACGTGGGAGCATTTTTAATACTCGTTCAACAAATTCATAATGCGTTGGAACCAGCTCAAACAATTCAAGCTGGGCTTCTGTTTTTTGGCTTCCGTCTTTGTTTGGAATGTGTTCCGCTTTGACTTTAATCAGCGGTGACAATTGATAAAAGGCGGTGTGCGGTGTTGCAAGTGCGGTCATTTTTTTGTTATTTTGCTTTACTCTTTAATAATAGTTTGCCACGCTGTTTCGATGTGGTTTGCGGTTGTGTTCATTTTCTATGCTCCCCATGTGGCTTTAAAATAATTTAAGTCTTTGATGTATTTTTGTGTTTCGTAGTTGGTTTCTAGCATTTTTTTCATTTCGGCGAGGGTTAAGCCGATACGCCCTGCACAGTAAGCAAACCGCATTAAACACCAGTATTCATTGGTGTAACTTTTCGCCATTTTTAACGCTTCTAGCCATTTATTCATGGCTTGGTCATAAATGGTTAAGATGTCTAAATGCCGCGTTGTGGCGGTGGTCAATTGGCTGTTTTCTTTTTGTAAATAGCGTTCGGTTAATTTGTTCAAGGCTTCACGCTCGAGCCGTGAGGCTTGTTCGGTGGCGGCTTTAAATTGTTTGGCTTTTTTTAACCGCTGTTTCTTTTCTTGGATTACTTCTAAATAGGTTTTTTGTTGCGGTTTTCTTTCGTAGTGTCGACTCATGCTGCGTTACTCCATTGTTCTTGTTGCGGTGCGGTCGGTTTTTTGTTGGCGTTAAATGGTTGTCTTGCTAATTGTTTTCGGTAGTCAATTAAGGCGGTAGTGCAAGCAATTAAGGCTAATTGCTGGCGGTCGTATTCAATTAACGCAATTAATTTGTGAAAGCCGTTGGCGTTTAATAGGTCGGCGGTGTATTCGCCGTTGTGGGCGGTTTGAAAATCGTCGGCGGTGAAATTGGCACGGCTAAAATATTCACGGCGTTTTATTTCATCTAGTTTGTTGAAACTGGTTACGGCAACATGTTTTTTATTGAGCATTGCACGGCACGCCATTGCCCCTCTTAAGGTGGTTTCTTGTTCGGTTTTGGCTTGTGATATGCGGTTGAATGCCCATTGAAATAAGCGTTGTTGTAGCTGTTTAAATTCGGTTAACATGTTGCCCCCTTGTTATCGCCAGAACGCCCATTTATGCCCTTGTCGTTGGGCGTATTGGCGTTTTATTTTTTCGACTTCGTTTACTAGCTTGATGTGTTCAAGTTGATTGCGGTCGATTTGTTTTGCTTGGTTGGTTGCGATTATTTTTAAGCTGTCAATTTCCTTTTGTTGGAGGTCGGCTTTGTGTTTTAGTGCTTTTACGCTGATAAAATTCTTTTTCGTGGTGTCGTTCATGTTTCCCCCTATTCCACTCTGATTTGTAGGCGTGCGATTTTGATTAAATCTTCAAGCGGTTGTCTGACTTCAGCTCGTGTGATGTCGCTGATATATTGCTCAAATTCGTTTATGGTTCCGCAAAAGACGTGTTTCGGTAGTTCTTCTACATTGTTGCAGCAGCTTGCATTGACTAAGATGTCGTTTTTGCCTAAGTAGAATGTAATGTTGTAGCCGTGGTCGGTGATGTTGCTGACGGTGAAATAATTTGAACGAGTGAACATGTCGCCGTCTTGTTTGATGTGGGCAACATCGCCGATTGTGGCGTAACCGTATATTTTTGCGTCTTTGCCTATTCTGGCGTCTTTAAAAATAATGGCTTGTCCGCATATTTCGGCGTTTTCTTCTACTATGGCGTTATTGAATATGCTGGCGTTGGCGAATACTTTCGCCTCGTCGTAGATCCAGCAGTCGCCAAGCTGTGAGAGGTTGCCCATGTGTTCAATATAGCCGCCTTTGTCGCCTTTGCTGACGTCGGCAAAACTTTTTAAGGCTTTAATTCGATAAAGCGTTCTGCCTTTGTATTGTATGGTTTCATCTGCGATGATGTCGTACTTGATACCGCTCATTAGTGTGTTCCTTTTGCGAGTTCGGTTTGTGGTTGTTGCTCTTCATGCCAGCGTTGCTCCGCTTGTGCTTTCAATTCGGCTAATTGTTCGAGGCTGTAGCCTTGGGATTGGTACCAGTCTTCAAGGCTATCTGTATTTGTGATTTCCGCTTGTTGGGCGGTTTTAATTGGGTCTGTTCCGCAACTGACGCCCAACACTAGCCCTACTATCATTGCCCCTATAAACGAGGTTAAGTGGTAGCTAAATGGCTTTTTCATTTTGCTGTCCTTGTGTTTTACTACCGCATTAAATTTCTAATAAATGCATAAACCAATAACGCTATGACAGTAATCAACACTATATTGACTATATTTACGACTGTTTCCGAAATAATCATATTTGCCCCCTATAAATCCAGCGGTTGACCGCTTACGCAACGGCGGTTGAACTCTAAGATGTTGATTAGTCGCATACCTCTTGCTCTTGACGCCATGGGCAACTTACCTTGCTCCCATAACGTAATTACTTTGCGGATTGATATGCCTGTTTCTTCTGAAAATCGCTCTAGTGTCATTACGCCCACTTTGGCGGAAGTAAGATATAGTTCTAGGTTTTGCATGGGTTACTCCTTTGTTTGTTGTTGGGCTAGCTTCGCTTCACGTTTCTTTTTGCGGTCTAGCTTGTGTAATTCTTCGCATAATTCTCGGGCGGTCACTTTGCCCCCTGTGGCTTTTTCTATGCGGTAGGCGTATTTGGCGGAATATTCACAACCTTTTAACCACAGCCCAATACTTGCTTGAGACGCTTCTACTTTTTTAGCTAGCTTATCTTGTGTACCAGCTATTTTTATTGATTTAAGTATTTTTTTGTTCATTCTCCGCCCTTTCTTTAAAAGATTATCTTTTATTTGCTTGTATTATTGATCCATTAAAAGAAAAAGACAAGATATATTTTAAAATATTTTTAATATTTCTTTTTGTTTTTTTATAAGAATACTTTTATTATTTACATGAAATACAAGAAAGGGGGTAAAAATGGATCTACATACAAGAGTGAGAAAAGTACTCTCTAATAAAGGAATGACGCAAGAAGAACTCGCAAATATAGTCGGTATTTCTCAGACCGCCATAAGCGATATAGTGATCGGCAAAACGAAAAAGCCTCGCAATATTTTAGAAATAGCGACCGCTCTTGGCGTTTCTGTTGAGTGGCTAAAAACTGGCGAGGGTGAAGTGCCTGAATGCTGGGTGAATGAGGCTCCGCCCATTTTTAAAATAGATTTGTATGATTTTGAGTTGTCGGCAGGCGACGGCATTATTAATCCTGATTATCCTGATGTGATTGCGAGCATTCATTTGACTGAAGAGGGGCTTTCACAGATTTTGAGGCGGAAAAGTGCGGAGGGGGTTTGCATTTTCAAAGTGCCTACTGATAGCATGGCTCCAACTATTCGCCCTTGTGATTTGGTGTTTATTGATACCAATGTGAAGAGCTATATCGGTGAGGGTGTTTACGCGTTTAGGGTGAATGAATGCAATTATATTAAACGCTTGCAGCGGTTGCCAACTGGGGTGATTAGGGCGTTGAGTGATAATAAATTATATGAGCCGTTTGATATTACAGAGGAGTTATTCAACTCGGCGGAAATTATCGGTAAGTTTATTCGGATTGTGCCGATAGATGCTCGTGATTTGTAGTTTTATTTAAATGTGGCAAGCGGTGTTACCGTTGGCGGTTTTTCGGCAAATGTCGATCAGTCCAATAATAACGGCGGTACTAATCAGTTTGTAAGTGGTGAATTGAACAATAAATAATTTTAAATGGGAGGTTGTATGGTTAAGGACATGCTAAACGATTCTATTTTAGATAAACAATTTTATAGTTTTAATTACTCTTCAAATAGAGATAAGCTTTTCGGTAATTTAATTGGCATTATTGATGGTATTGTTTGCGACGGAGAATTAACAGAAGAAGAAATTCTTTATTTAGATACGTGGATTTTAGATTCTGAAATGCTCTCCAATAATTATTATGTAAAAGCTATCCGTCATCATATTTCTAATATTCTAGCTGATGGCAAAATTACAGATGAAGAAAAACAATTTTTAGCTAAAACTTTACAAAAAATTCGGGGTGACTTTTTGAAGTCTGCTGATCCTGCTATGTTTTCAAAAGAAAGCGATGTTCACTTGCTTTCTGGGCTTTGTAAAGGTGTGGTTTGTGATGGTAAGTTAAGAGATGAAGAAATTCTTTTTCTAAATAAGTTTATTCGTAGAAATGCACAATTAAGAAATAATTATCCAGGTAGTGAGGTTTATGATTTAATCACAACTATCCTTGCGGACGGCGTAATTACACAAAAAGAGAGAGATTTTTTAAAACAAGTTCTTTGTGAGTTTGGCGGTGTAGATTTAGAACAAGGAATTGTTGATGGTCTTTCTCTTGGTTCTTATTTTTTTGATTTAGTTGATGAAGTTAATCTTGAAGATAAGACAGTGTGTTTTACTGGTAAATTCTTATACGGTCCTAGATCCGCTTGTCGTACTTTAGCTATTGAACAAGGTGCAAGAATAACAAATGAAATTACAACTAAGTTAGATTTTTTAATTGTTGGAGCGTTAAATTCTCGCGATTGGAAATTTCAAAGTTTTGGACGGAAAATTGAAAAAGCTAAATATTTTCAAAGATCTGGCTATGATGTAAAAATTATCACAGAGCAAGATTGGTTACTTGATTATTTGTAATTTTATTTGATTGGGTGTTGTATGGGCGTGCGTCGTGATAGTAGTAAAAATAATAAGTGGTTGGCGGAGTTTTATCTTGACGGTAAACGTGTTCGGCGGTGGTTTGATACTAAGACGGCTGCAACGGCTTTTTTTAATGAGGGGAAGAAAGGTCTGATTGAGAAAAGTGCGGTTGAACCTGTGAGCCGTTTGCGGTTGTCTGAATTGATTAATGAATGGTATTTTTTGCACGGTCAGTATTTAGCTAGAGGGCGTTATATTTTTAGGCGGTTGAAAGCGATTGCGGTTGAATGTGGCGATCCGTTGGCTGCTAAATTTTCGGCGTCTCTGTTTGTTGAGTATCGTGCGAAGCGGTTAGCACAGATTAATGTTAATACGGCTAATTTGGAGTTGAGGCTGTTGAAGTCGGTGTTTAATACGTTGATTCGGTTTGATAAGTGGGATGTTAATCCGTTGGCTAAGTTGCGAAAATTGAAAACTAAGGAGCTTGAGGTGCGGTTTTTGAATGATGATGAAATTGAGCGGTTGCTGTTTGCTTGTGCGGAAATTTCACTTGATTTGTTAATGGCGGTGAAATTGGCGTTATCTACTGGAGCAAGGTGGGGCGAGATTGAGGGATTGACGGCGGATCGTGTGTTGCCTTGTAAAGTGGTGTTTTCAAAAACGAAAAGCGGTAAAAATAGGGCGGTGCCAATTTCGGCAGAATTGTATGATGAGCTTTCGGCGTTGTTAGGCGGTGGCGGTTTGGTGTTCCCTGATGTTTCTCGGCATCAATTTGCAAGTGCGGTTAAAAACGCTGGTATTAAATTGCGTGATAATCAGAGTACTCACGTTTTGCGACATACGTTTGCCAGTCATTTTATGATAAACGGTGGCAATATTTTAGTTCTGCGTGATATTTTGGGTCATTCGTCTGTCAATATGACGATGATTTATGCTCATTTTGCCCCTGACCATTTGGAGACGGCAACGGCGTTCAATCCGCTTGCTAAATCTTCTCAAATTAACCCAATTTAGTATTTTTTAGTGGCTGTTTAGTGGCTGTTTTTTCTTGTTGGCTTGTGCTTGTTTTGTCTTTTCTGTTTTTGTAATCCGTTGTTTTACCTCGTTTTGTTCTGTTTGTTTTGTGGTTTGGGTGGTGTGGGAGTTCTTAAAATAACAAGTAGTGGGGATTTTGAAACCAATAATGTGTTTAATATTAATAGAGATAGCTTTATCTATCTAAAACAGCTTCTTAAAACAAGTATATATGTAAGTGGTAGTATCGTTAGACCGTTTATTGCGGTTGTAAAGTGCCTGACGGAACTTGAGTTTTTAAGTTATGACGAGTTTACTTATTTTGTTCCGCTAATTAGAGATGACGAAAGTGCAAAACAAATCATATCGGATATTAAATTATATCGAGAAGGTAAAATTTTGCCGGAAGAAATAATTTATAAGAGGCTTATGCAAATGGATAACTATAAACTTGCACAAGAAGAATTTATAGCCTCTGATGTTGATGAAAATCTAATATGTTTAGTGGGAATGAATCGTAAAAGCAGAAGCTATGACAAGCCGTACTATAAATTATATGAGAATTTAAAGAAGGTATTTCTTGATGGCGAAAGTGTTTATGAATCACTATTAAATTCTGCAAAGAATATAAATCAAAAACCTGGAACATTGTGGAGAAGTTTACTATTTAAAACAACCAATATTGGTGTTGTAAGAAAAAATGGGAAGTCTTCAATTAATAAGCTATGCCCATTTATAAACTGTAAAAATGAGACAGAACTAAAAGAAGTTTTTTTCAAATATTTACATGTTTTTAAAGCAATGGCGACTTTATCTGATTATTTTGATTTAAATAGAAGATATTTTAATATTACAGATACTCTAATTTTTGAAGATCGTATGATTAAGTTGGATATGATTCCAAAGTATTATTTTAAAGAAATTATTGATGTTCTGTATACAGAAACTTTTAGTAGAGATAATAATCTCAGGACTGATACCCCACTTGAAACTATATCAGAAGCATTCAAGTTAGATATTAGCAAAGTATATGCAGCTTTAAGTAAAGATTTAGGAATTACAATTAAGAGTCCGGAACAAGCTGCAACTTATGTAAATGATGAACGATACAGAAGATTTAACACTTTGATTGATAAGAAATTTAACGATTCTGTGCTTATAGAGTTACTAAATTGTTTTGAGAAACGTGATGATAAAAGGATTGAAGAACTTGTTACAGATGAGGCTGCAATACCAACTATCTTTGAATATATTTTGGGAATAATATGGTATAAAGTAAGTGAAAGACAAGGGAATATTTTGGACTTCATGAAGTTATCATTAGAAGCTAATTTATTGCCTAAGACACATGCAGCTGGAGGTTATGCAGACATTATATATGAATATGAAGCGTGTACCTCTTATCCAAAACATTCATTATTGCTTGAAGCAACCCTTGCAGATGGAAATAATCAAAGAAGAATGGAAATGGAGCCTGTTTCAAGACATTTAGGAGATTATAGGATTAGATTTAATAATCCGTTTGATTACAGCCTATTTGTAAGCACATACTTAGATAAAAATGTAATCTCAGATTTTAGATATAGAAAGATAATTCCATACACCAGAGATGAAGAAACTATTACAGGTATGAAGATTATTTCAATGGACACAGATTCTCTTAAGAAAATAATTGAAAATAAGGTTAAGTATAAGTATCTGTATGAAGTGTTTGATAAATACCATGAAATGCCGTTAGAGACTTTAGATTGGCATGATGGGATGATAAAAGAGGCTACGGGAGAGTATAAGGCATAATATTTATAGTTTTAGGAGGAATAAAGGTGGCAAAGATTAGTTTTGAAAAAATTGAAAATGAAGATATTTTTGTATCAGATTATAAAAGGCTAACTAGAAATAATGAAATAGATTTTTCCAGAGAAGGAATTTCTGTAATTTATGGTCCTAATGGAACTGGTAAAACAAGTTTAGTAAAGGTTTTATCATCCGAAAAGGGAACAAAAGTAAAGTATACTTATGATGGGAAGGAGTATACGGATGGTTCTCAATTTTTTGTGATTAACGATCAAAATAACAGAAATATCATACAAGGGGAAACGAAAGATTTTTTATTAGGAGATGACATAAAAAAAGAATTTGAATTACAGGAATATATAGCAAATGAGTATAATAGACTTTGCACTGAAAGTATTTCTATCTTAAAAAGTAATTACAGTGTATCTTCAAGCAGTAGTAAATCGATAGATTGCTTTTCTGAATGGACAAGTATTCAAAATATAATTAAAGATTTAATGAACAACAGAACTAAAGGCTCTAAAACTGGCGTGGATACTTATATTTTGGAATTGGACAAGCATACTCAAATAACCATTCCTGACTATGAACAGGCCAAGCTAGATTATATCATTTCTGATTTATCAGAAAAGAATCCCCTTATTACTGAAATTGAAACGATAGATACAAGTAAGTTAGCTAATAATTCTCACATTAAGGAAATAGAGGAGAATACAGAAGCCATAAAGATACTTTCACGTTTCAGTTACAAAGACCAGTGTATAGTTTGTGATTCAAATGGAATTGATTCTGAAGATTTATTAAATAAAAAATCCAAAAATAAGGAAGAAATTATAAAGACATTAGATGTAAAGACTAAAAAAATTGTTGAAAAGATAATTGCTAATATAAGTGAAAAAGATCCGTTTAGAATAAAGGATATTATGCTAGGTGCAATTGAAACAGGGAATTTGAGTGATGTTTTGTTACTTAAAGAGTCGATTAAAGAATATAAGAATATATTTGCGAACAAGGTAATAAGGGAATTGGTACAACTTTATAAATCTTCTGAGATAAAGATAAAAAATGAAGAATATAAAAAATTGATAAATCAGAAGCCAGATATTACAGAGGAAGATTTTTTATATATTGAGCAGATTATCAGTAACAATATGAGTAAGAAGCTGCAGATAATTAGAGATGATAAGAAGAATATAAAAATTGTTTTAGAGAATAAGGCTTTTCTTGGGATTAACAGAGAAGAATTGCCATTAAGTTCAGGAGAACAAAATTTTCTATCGTTAACATTTGAATTTTTGAAAGCAAAAAACTCTGACAAACCAATTATAATACTAGATGATCCTATTTCTAGCTTTGATTCTATTTATAAAAATAAAATAGCTTATGCAATAGTTAAGATATTACAGAATAAGAAAAGGGTTATTTTAACTCATAATGTAGATCTATTAAGACTTTTAGATGGACAATTTAAAAAATGCTTTAAGTTATTTTTATTCAATAACACAGAGAATGAAGAAAATGGGTTTATAGCATTAAATTCTGATGAACGTGATATGCTTATTAACCTTGATGAGTTGTTAAAAACATTTAGAGAAAAGATTTATGAACATATAAAAGATGTAGAATTATTTTTGATTTCGTTAATTCCTTTTATGAGAGGATATTCAACAATTATTAATAATAATGATATTAAAGAAAATCTAACTCAATTAATGCATGGATATAAAACAAATACAGTTGATATAGCAGAGTGTTATATAAAGTTATTCGGGAACAAGAATAATATAATTCCTAATAATTATAAAGTGAATGTTGATGATATGTTGAATAAAACTGTTGATGGAAAGGAAATTGTTGATAAAGAGAAATATCCATTATTAAATCGTACGCTAGTACATTCATTTACTTATTTGTTTTTAAGATTATTGATAGAGAAAAAATTAGTGTCGAAGTATAACATAGATACTGAAAGTAAGAATGGAGCTAAACAACTTGGACAGATAATTTCAAAAGCTTTTCCTGAAAATAGTAAAAATAGTGATGATATAAAAAATAGAGTTTTTCTTACAACAAAGAAAACTTTGTTGAATGAATTTAATCATTTTGAGGGGAATATGAGTATTTTCCAGCCGGCAATTGACATTACTGATCATATGTTGGGAAAGGAGAAAACAGATATTTTAGCTTTTGTAAACAAATTATAGATCTTTGACTTTATGCTTGCAATATGCTTGCAAAAAATCAGATAAACAGAAATAAAACGGATAATAAGGCTAAAGCTGATAACAAAAGCCTTGATTTTATGGCATTTATACAAAATAATATCAATGGACATATCGAGTGGGAGTAAAAATTAGCTGTTTCAGCTCATTTCTAATTATTTCAAATTTCATTTAAAGCCTTGATTATCAAGGCTTTATTTGTTTCTAGGCTTTTCTCTATTTTTCTAGGTAGTTCATTTCCCTGACGGTATTGGAGAATGTTATGCTAACTGATAGTAAAATCAAATCTTTAAAATCGAAAGATAAGCTCTAATAAGTACCCGATAGAGACGGATTGTATGTTGTTGTTTCAACTACTGGCACGGTAATGTTTCGTTATGATTATCGTATCAATGGACGTAGAGAAACTTTATCTATTGGTAAATATGGTGGTGACGGCTTCACGTTATCTGAAGCACGAGAAAAACTTAATGAAGCAAGAAAGCTTGTGAGCGAAGGAATTTCTCCTGCTAGCGAAAAGCGAAAATTTAAAAATTCTATTCAGAATGCAGAACGTTTTGAAGACTTTGCCATACGCTATATTGCTGAAACTGATTTTGCAGAAAGCACAAGAGACCTACGAAAGGCTACTATTGCCTATGGGAAAAAACCATTAACTAGAAAAGAAAGAGTGGATAGAGTTAAAAAGAAAGATTTCTTTAATAAATATTCTAAAGACGCCCAAAAAGTTTTAGAAATACTTTTAGATAAGTATATGAATAAAGGAATTACAGAAGTAGAGGATATTAAAGTCCTTTCTCTTTCGGAGTTTTCTGATTTTGGGAAACCTTCAAAAATTGTTAGTTTATTTGGGGGCAAAGAAGAATATTTTACAGCAATAAGAAAATTAGAATTGAATTTATATTATGATATAGGGGTATGTTAGTATGGCAATGCAGTCAGGATTTATAAAAAGAATAAGAGATATTATGAGAATGGACGCCGGTATTAATGGCGATGCTCAAAGAATAGAGCAAATGGTTTGGATGCTATTTTTAAAAGTCTATGATACAAAAGAAGATGATTGGGAATTAAATGAAGATAATTACGAATCAATTATTCCAGAAGATTTAAGATGGAGAAACTGGGCAAAAAAAGATGAAAATGGCCACGCAAAGACAGGTGATGAACTTTTAAATTTTATCAATAATACTTTATTTCCAGTTTTAAAAGGAAATGATATAAAAGAAGGAGATAAAATTATCTATAAAGGTATAAGTGTAAATCCTAATACTCCAATTAAAAAAAGTATTGTAAAAGATACCTTTGAAGATGCAAACAACTACATGAAAGACGGTGTCTATCTTCGTCAAGTTATAGATATTATTGATGAAATAGAATTTGATGATGTAAAAGAAAGCCATGCTTTTGGATTTGTTTATGAAGAAATATTAAGAGAACTTCAATCAGCAGGATCTGCTGGTGAATTTTATACACCAAGAGCAGTTATACAATTCATGGCACAGATGATAAAACCAAAACTTGGTGAAAAAATGGCGGACTTTGCTTGTGGAACAGGAGGTTTTATTACATCTTATCTTAATGAGCTTTCTAAACAAGTAACAGATATTTCAGAACAAAGAATGTTTGATGATAGTATTTACGGAATAGAAAAAAAGCCATTTCCATATCTTCTTTGTGTAACAAATATGCTCTTACATGATATTGAAGTGCCTAATATTTATCATACAAACTCTTTAAAAAATAATTTGCTAGACTATACAGAAGATGATAAATTTGATGTTATCCTAATGAACCCTCCTTACGGTGGAAAAGAAGATAAATCAATTCAAGGCTTTTTCCCATTTCAAGCAAATACAAGAAGAAAAACAACGACTGATTAAAGAAAGCAAAATCAAAAAACAAAAACCACTGCTGGAAATAAAAGAAGATGAAATTCCTTTTGAAATACCTAAGAACTGGAAATAGTGTAGGTTGGGGGAGATAACTAGGTTAGTAAATGGAGATAGAGGAAAAAATTATCCATCTAAAGATAAATTAACACCAATAGGAGATATTCCATTTATCAGTGCTATTAATATTAAGGATAATACTATTACAAAAGATAATCTTTTATATCTATCACAACATCAATATGACTTATTAAGAGATGGTAAATTAAAAAAAAATGATTTAGTTGTCTGCATAAGAGGATCTTTAGGTAAAAATTGTATCTATCCATTTGAAACAGGAGCTATAGCGTCATCGCTTGTAATAATAAAAATTTTTATAAATGAAAACATAATTATTAATTATATTTCAGTTTATTTTGATACTAGTTTATTTAAATTAGATATAAATAAATATAATAACGGATCAGTTCAGCCTAATTTAGGTGCTAGAGATTTAATGAAATTTTTAATCCCCCTCCCACCCCTAGAGGAACAAAAAAGAATTGTCGCTAAAATCGAGGAACTTTTACCACTTGTTGAAGATTATGCTGCATTTTATAACGAACTTGAAAAACTAAATGCAAAATTTCCAGAAGATATAAAAAAATCAATTTTACAATACGCCATACAAGGAAAACTAGTAGAGCAAAGAAAAGAAGAAGGAAGTGCAGAGAAGCTTTTCAATCAAATACAAGAAGAAAAACAAAGACTCATTAAAGAAGGTAAAATCAAAAAACAAAAACCACTGCCGGAAATTAAAGAAGATGAAATACCATTTGAAATACCTAAGACTTGGAAGTGGTGTAGGCTGGGTAATTTAATAAATCATATAATGGGGAAAACTCCTCCTAGATCTGAATTTAAATGGTGGGGAGAAGATATGCCTTGGGTATCAATATCTGATATGAAAGATTATGGAGAGATAAATTATACAAAAGAAAGTGTGTGTCAAGAAGCAGTAGATGAAAAATTTATTAATGTTTCAAAAAAAGGAACTCTTCTTATGAGTTTTAAACTTACAGTTGGGAGAACATCTATTTTAAATATAGATGCAGTGCATAATGAAGCAATCATATCTATATACCCATACATTGATAAAAATTATTCTTTAAGAAATTATTTATTTTATATTTTACCGCTTATAACACAATGGGGAGATAGTAAGAAAGCTATTAAAGGGAATACATTAAATAGTAGTAGTATTTCTAGTTTATTAATCCCCCCCCCACCACTAGAGGAACAAAAAAGAATAGTTGCTAAAATAGAAGAACTTTTACCACTTTGCGAAGAGCTTAAAATTTAATTTATATTGAGGAGATATTGATGAGTGATATAAAATTAGATTTAACAAAAACTAGAATATTTGGACAAGATGAGTTGATAATCGATAAAAAATTAACTTTTATCTTTGGGAAAAATGGGACAGGTAAATCTACATTGACTTCTTTATTTAAATCTCAAATGAAAGAATCTCAAATGAAAGATTTTGATGTTAGTTGTTTTCAAGGTTTTGATGATATTTTAGGAGAAGATGAAAAACTAAATGCAGTTGTATTAGGTGAAGAAAACAATGAAATAAATAACCAAATAAAATCTTTAGAAGATCAAATCAGTGAAAAAGTAAAAGAAATTAAAAAACTTGAAAAAGAAACTCAAAAATCAGAAGAGAAACCTAACAACCTATGGCAAGAAGTAGAGAATAGTAAAAATTATTATCAAGAACAAACAAATAAGATTAATAATTTTTGTACTAAAGCAGCTAGTAAAATAAAAAATATAACTAATCCTCAAGTAGCATCAACAAATTACAATATTAATAATTTTAAAGATGAAATAGGTAAAGCTAAAAGTCTTACAAATGAGGAAATTAAAAGTCGTGAAACACTTATAAAAACAGATGTAAAAACTGCTACAAGAATTTCTTATAAAGAAATAGAGCTAAATCATTTATTAGATTTTACAAATACTTTATTATTAAAAAAAGTAGAAGAACAAGTAATAATTCCAGAATTTTTAGGGAATCCTTTAAAAAGAGATTTTGCAGAGCAAGGATTAAAAATACATGCTATTAATAATAACTGTGCTTTTTGTGGAAATGCCGTTTCAAAAGAAAGATATGAAAAACTAAAAAGATATTTTTCTGCTGATGATGTAGATAAATTTAAAAAAGAAATAAACTCACATATTAATATTTTAAATAATACTATTAACAATATTAAGGAAGTTCACTTAAGTACTAGTGATTTTTATCCAGAATATTTGGTTGAAGTTAATCAAGTTATAGTAAGTTTTAACAGCAAAAAAGAAGAAGTTCTTAAATTTCTAAATACTCTAAAAGAGGCAACGGATAATAAGTCAAAATATTTATTTGAAGAATGTAAGACTGTAGGAATAACGATCCCTCACCAATTTAAAGAGGAAGTTGATAAGTATAATGGACTTGTAGATAAAAATAATATTAGCGATTTAAAAACAAAGCAAAAACAGGCTAGAGATGAACTTAGATATAATGAAATAAAAAAATATATAGATTCATTTAAATATAATGAAGAGGTTTCGGAGAGAGATAAATTAGAGGGGGAATATTCTGCTAAAAATAGTGAGCTTGAAAAAAAGAAATTGATAATATCAAAAAAGAAATACAAGACTTAGAAACTAATATATCAAGTTTGCAATCAGGAACAAAAAATGAAAAAATTCTAGCTGATAAAATAAATGGCAAACTAAAGCTTTATGTTAATTTTACTTTAGAACATATAAATGAAGATAACCAGGGTCATTATAAGGTTAGATGCAAAAATACGAAAGAAATTAGAAAAATTACTGAATTGTCATTGGGAGAAAAAAATATTATTGCCTTTTTATACTTTATTTTAAAACTTGATGAAGTAAATAATAAAAATTTAAATAATAAAATTATTATTTTTGATGACCCAATGACTTCAAATGATGATACTATGCAATATTTAATTATTGAGGAATTAAATAATTTAGTTAAACGCCTAAAAGATCAAGACAAATTATTGATAATGACCCACAATAATCACTTTTACTTAAATGTTAAATATCCATATGATAGTTATAAAAAACATACATTTTATAGATTAGTATCAAATGGGGTAAAGATCGAAATAAAAAAATTGACAGATAAAAAGGAAGATTTTAAAACTAATTATGAAGCTTTATGGAAAGAACTAGAGTTTCTTTATGATAGTGCTCCTTGTGAAACCATGCTACTTAATCCAATTCGTAGAATTATAGAAACTTTTACTAAATTTAACTCTATTCCTGCAGAAAATAAAAACAAGATGTTAGGCAGTGTTGAAGGAGCAGTAAAACTATTTAATGTTAATTCTCACTCAATAGAAGACTTAGAAGCAGACTTAGGCGGAATAGATAAGGTTAAAATTATTAATATAATGAAAGAATGTTTCATTAAAATGAATGCGGTAGAGCATTTTAATAATTATTGGACTAAGGAATCCACAGTTTAGTAAAATTTTCATCCTAATTTAACTGGAACTGGGACTGGAACGGGTAAAAAAACTTAAAAACAACCCTAAATTAAAAGAATTTACCCATACTCAAAAAACTAAAAGCCTTTATTTTGAACGCTTTTTCACGCATTGAACAGTTGAAAAAGAAGAGTGGGAGTAGCAGTAACAGTAACAGTAACAGTAACTAATACGATACTGTTATAAAACAGTTGAAAATAGTGAGTTTCAGTGATGTTATTTTGATACTAAAAAGTCCTATAAAGTATGCTTAAAAGGGAATTGTTGAATTTAGATAAATTGTTTAGGAAGCCTTCCATCGTTTTGGTGGGAGGCTTTTGTCGAAATAGTGGAGGATAGATTATTGATAGTAAAATTATTTGAATAAAAAATTGGGGGAAATAACAAATGGCATTAATTCAAAATAAATTAAAAATAACTAAATTAAAAGATTTGCTTAATATAAATTGTAGAAGTGTTTATTGAGATTTAACTTTGCTTTTAGCCTTTAAATTATTTTATTTTTTATGGAGAGTAACAATGCAGAAAATTCAACGTATTCAAGCCAATGGTCGCTTATCTGAAGTGAGTATTTATCAAAATATTGCGTATTTTGCGGGGCAAGTGGCAGAAAATACGCAAGTTGATGCGTATTTTCAGAGTAAAGAAGTGTTGGCGTTAATTGATAAATTATTAGCAGAAATTGGTTCGCACAAAAGCCGAATTTTGAATGCTCAAATTTTTCTTGCCGATATGCAAGATTACGATTTGATGAATCAGGCGTGGGATGAATGGGTTGATTCTAATCAACCGCCAAGCCGTGCTACAGTAGAAGCGAAACTTGCTAATCCTGATTGGAAAGTAGAAATTGTGATTACTGCGGTGGTGTAATTAATTCTAATTCTAATAGCAATGGATTATGATCGGAGCTAGTAGTTTCTATTGTCGTTGCTTGATTAACTTGAAATCCTCTGACAAATACCCAGTCAAGAGGATTATTACTGAATCGTAACCGCACATCAGGTGAGTAGGAAACTTCTTGTAGTCCTTGCTCGCTAGCAAGTTGTTTTAATAATGTTAGTCGTTTTTTATTCCATGCATTAAAATCACCCGCTAAAATAATTGGGCCTTGATGATGGGAAATCAAATTCATCATTGTTGCTAATTGTTGCGAGTAATGTTTTGGATTCAATTCAAAATTGACTAAATGTAAATTGATCGCCATTAAGGTTTGCCCATTTGCTAAAGGAAAAATCATTGCACTACCTACTTTAGGAATGCGAATCCAAGGCTCAATGGAAGCACCAGAGCAGTAAAGTTGGGGAACAAATTTTGCTAATTGTAGTACACCTGATTGTTGCCCTAGATAAGAAAAAGCGGACACATAAAGTGAGGTAAAAAATTCAGATGAAAACATACTCGGGAGTTTTTGTTTATCGCTTACTTCTTGTAAAAACAGTAAATCCCGTTTTTGTGAAAAATCTTTTAATGCCAATTGCCAATCTTGATCCTGTCCTTTATGCAAATTCCAGACTAAAAGACGGAAAGTTGTTTGATCAATTAGTGGAATTTGTCCTTCGTGGCGAAAACATTGTAACCCTGAAAAGTGGTTTTCTGCTTGATAAGATTGTTCGTTAGAAGTGATAAAACGAATTTTAGGTGGATCATAGATCTCAATGGTGAAAAATAAGCCTATTATCGCTAATAATAGGAGTAATAAGCCAATAAAAATTGTTTTTGTAAACTTATTCCATTTGTTCATTGATGATTTATTTCCAAAAGTGATAACTGCAATTAAACACTATTTATCGATTCGCATTTTTCATAATACGATTTTTAGTGAGTTTCCATTCTCTTTCTTTGATGTCTTCTCGTTTGTCGTGTTGTTTTTTCCCTTTTGCTAATCCGATTTTAATTTTTGCCCATGCCCCTTTCCAATACAGAGAAAGTGCTACAATAGTGTAGCCGTCGCGGTTAGCTTTGCCGAATAAAGAAGACAATTCTTTTTGGTTTAATAGCAATTTACGAGTGCGAGTGGGGTCACAAATAATGTGAGTAGAAGCAACGCTTAAAGGTTGGATAGTTGCACCGAATAAATAGGCTTCCCCTTGCTTGAAAATAATATAGCTATCGCTGATGTTTGCTTTACCTGCTCGCATGGATTTTACTTCCCAACCTTGCAATGAAAGACCTGCTTCAATTTCTTCTTCGATAAAATAGTCATGTCTTGCTCGTTTGTTTAAAGCGATAGTATTTGATGTAGGTTTTAATTTTTTCTTTGCCATAAATAATCTTAGAATGTTGCTGGAGTTCCGTCTATTTTACTCAATATCGATATAGATAGCAAAACGACAAAATCAATAAAACTTCTTGCCTTTATCATTGTTGTTGCTCAAAATGTGCGGTAAGTTTTTCTGAAATTTAGGTTGGAATAAGATGAAATATAAAAATTTGCGAGAGTTTTTGAACTTATTAGAACAACAAGGCGAGTTAAAGCGAATTTCTCAGCAAATTGATCCTTATTTGGAAATGACGGAAATTGCCGACCGCACTTTGCGATTAGGTGGACCTGCGTTGTTATTTGAGAATCCAAAAGGTTTTGATATTCCTGTGTTATGCAATTTATTCGGCACACCAAAACGAGTTGCGATGGGAATGGGGCAGCATGATGTATCTGCCTTGCGAGAAGTGGGTAAATTGCTTGCTTTTTTGAAAGAACCAGAACCGCCAAAAGGCTTTAAAGATTTATGGTCAACATTACCTCAGTTTAAGCAAGTGCTAAATATGCCAACTAAAGTGTTAAGTAAAGCCGATTGTCAACAAGTGTTGTGGCAAGGAGATGAAGTTGATTTATACAAATTACCTATTATGCATTGCTGGCAAGGCGATGTTGCACCGTTAGTGACTTGGGGATTGACTATTACAAAAGGACCACATAAAAAACGGCAAAATTTAGGCATTTATCGGCAACAATTAATTGCTAAAAATAAATTAATTATGCGGTGGTTATCGCATCGTGGTGGTGCATTAGATTTTCAAGAATGGAAGCAACAAAATCCAGATCAACCTTTTCCTGTATCTGTAGCATTAGGTGCAGATCCTGCTACGATTTTAGCTGCGGTAACTCCTATTCCCGATAGTTTGTCGGAATACGCTTTTGCAGGGTTGCTGAGGGGACACAAATCAGAGGTTGTGAAATCGATTAGTAATGATTTAGATGTTCCAGCAGGGGCAGAAATTGTGTTGGAAGGCTATATTGATCCTAATGAGACCGCACTCGAAGGACCTTATGGGGATCATACAGGCTATTATAATGAGCAAGAGTATTTTCCTGTATTTACGGTTACTCATATAACAATGCGAAAAGAGCCGATTTATCATTCTACTTATACAGGCAGACCGCCTGATGAACCAGCTGTATTAGGTGAAGCGTTAAATGAAGTTTTTATTCCTATTTTGCAAAAACAATTTCCTGAAATTGTCGATTTTTATTTACCGCCTGAAGGCTGTTCTTACCGTTTAGCTGTGGTCACAATTAAAAAACAATATGCAGGGCATGCTAAACGAGTAATGATGGGCGTGTGGTCGTTTTTGCGTCAATTTATGTACACTAAGTTTGTCATTGTGTGTGATGATGATATTAATGCACGAGATTGGCAAGACGTAATTTGGGCAATTACCACTCGTAGTGATCCCGCCAGAGATTGTACTATTATTGAAAACACCCCAATTGATTACTTAGATTTTGCCTCGCCTGTTGCAGGTTTAGGTTCAAAAATGGGGATCGACGCTACCAATAAATGGCAAGGAGAAACGCAACGAGAATGGGGTGTGCCAATTAAAAAAGATCCGAAAGTAGTGAAAAGGATTGATGAAATTTGGCAAAGTTTGGGGATTTTTGATTAAATAAAAATCACCAAATGAATAAAGTGCGGTAAGTTTTTTATAGAATTTTTATTATTTGCTATTTTAGTAATCACAAATTTGTTAAAAACTTACCGCACTTTTAAGTTGCTTAACGTGGTGATTAGGCTTGATTAACTTGTTTTAATGACTTATGTTGTATTTTTATTTTTTTGCCTTTTGCCTGAAAATATTCACCAAGTTGGCGAGCAATGTAAACAGAGCGGTGTTTTCCACCTGTGCAACCAATTGCAATCGTCAGATAACTGCGATTATTTTGTTCAAGCATGGGTAACCATGTTTCGATGTAATGGCGTGTTAGATAAATAAAATGATTAACTTCGGGATATTTGCTAAGAAAATCGGCGACGGGCTGATCTAATCCTGTTAGTGGACGTAAGTTTGGCACCCAATGAGGATTTGGCAGAAAACGCACATCAAAGACATAGTCTGCATCAAGCGGCAGTCCATGTTTGAAACCAAAAGATTGAATTACGATATTTAGTTCTTTTTTTCCTTGACCAAGTAGAAAACGGCGAAGAGATTCAGCGAGTTCATGTGTGGATAATTGAGTGGTATCTATAGTGAGGTCAGCATGTTGAACAAGAGGTTCTAAGTAGTTGCTTTCTGCTTTAATCGCTTCCTCTAAGGATAGATTCTGCATTGAAAGAGGGTGTAAGCGTCGAGAATCACTATAGCGTCTGATTAAGGTGGTGCTATCAGTGTCTAGGAAAATAATTTTAATCTGATGTTGTTGACGAAGTTGGGCAAGCAATGATTCTAAAACAGCAGGATTATTGGGAAGATTACGAATATCAATACTAATTGCAACAGAAGATTGATTCGGTGCTAATATATCAGCAAAGTGCGGTAGTAAATCAATGGGTAAATTATCTACACAATAATAACCAATATCTTCTAAGGCTCGTAATGCTACAGACTTACCTGCTCCTGAACGTCCGCTGATAATGATAATCTCCATAGTTGCTCCTTTAATTATGGTTATTTTTTATGAGTAATTAAAAATCAGAGAAGAACTGTCGTTTTATTGTTAAGTGCTATTTGCTATTCAGTCAATTTTAATTCTGCGATTTCTTCTGATTGCTCTAGTACTTCTTCTTCTTTTTCGTTTTTGACTTCACTTTCTTCCTCGCTTTGATTATGCAAATCAGCATATTCAAAAATTTGCCAAATTTCCTCCGCACTTTGTGCTGCTCTAAGTTGTTTGCAGAGTGTTTTATCTGTTAATTTTTCTGCTAATTGAGGAAGTACAGATTGCGAAAAAGTTGTACAAACTTCACTAGGAACTAATAAAGCGAACACAAGATCAACTTCTCGTTTATCAGCCGCATCATAATCGACAGGATTACTCAATTGTAAAAAAACAGCTATAGGGCTGTCACCATCAATTAACCTGCCTTTTGGCATTGCTATTCCGTTTCCTAAACCTGAATTGCCCAATTTTTCACGGCTAAATAAAGAATGGAAGCAACATTCGCAGTCTAATTCTTGATCTTCTAATTCAGGTGCAATAATTCGTCCAATTACTTCAAAAACATGTTTTTTACTGGAGCAAATCAATCCTTGACGGATATTTTCAAGTGTCAGTAGTTCGGTAAATTTCATCACAATATCTATTGGTTATAGCTTAAATTGTTCGCCTAGATAAACTTGTTTTACTTGTTGATTATTCATCACCTCTAATGGTGTACCACTAGCAATCATTTTGCCTGAACTTACTATATAAGCACGCTGGCATACATCTAGCGTTTCACGTACGTTATGATCAGTGATAAGTACTCCCAGCCCTCTATCTCGTAGATCCATGATGATTTTTTTGATGTCGATCACTGAAATAGGATCAACACCAGCAAAAGGTTCATCAAGTAAAATAAATTTTGGATTGGCTGCTAAAGCTCGAGCGATTTCAACACGGCGTCTTTCTCCACCAGATAAAGATTGCCCTAGATTATTTCGAATATGCTCAATATTGAATTCTTCGATTAATTGATCCGCTTTTTCACATCGTTGTCGATGATTTAGATCTTTGCGAATTTCTAATACTGCCATTAAATTATCATAAACAGTTAGGCGTCTAAAAATGGAAGCTTCTTGTGGTAAATAACCAATTCCACGTTGAGCTCGTTTGTGCATAGGTAATAAGCTAATGTCTTCATCATCAATGCGAATTTTTCCTTGATCGTGACGTACTAAGCCGACAACCATATAGAAAGTTGTAGTTTTTCCAGCTCCATTTGGACCAAGTAAACCTACAATTTCATTGGCGTTGACTTGTAGGCTTACATCTGAAACCACTTGACGATTTTTATAACTTTTGGCTAGATTTTCAGCATATAAAATAGACATAAATGAGCAATCCTATTTTTTGTTATGATTATTTAATTGACTTGGAATAAGCACAGTTTTTACTCGAGATTTTCCATTGCTAGTTGCTTTAAGTTGTTGTTTTTTTACATCATAAGTAATGACGTTAGCACTAATTTTGCTATCAGCTTGTTTAAGTTGTGCATTTCCAGTTAAAGTGAGAAATTCAGTTCCTAAATTATAATGAACTTTATTTGCTCTACCTTCTACAGGTTTGCCATTATCTAATAATTGAGAAAAAACAACAGGTTTGCCGAAAGCTTCTACAGTTTCTTTCTGATTATTCTTTTTTTGGTTTGTTGAATTTTCAGATGGGCGAATAATGATTACTTTATCTGCTTTAATTAAAATAGAACCTTGTGTAATCACAACATTATCATTGAACATAACACGATTGTGTTCAATATCTAATGACTGTTTGTCTGATTCAATATTAATTGGTTGCTGAGTATCATTTTTTAGTGCGTTTGCAGAAAATGACAAGCTAATCAATGTGGAGAGTAATAATAGTCTATTTAATTTCATAATGTGTTTTCACTTGTTCTTTCAGTGTAGCAATCTGTTTTTGTAGGTTACCGACTAGTTTTGAGCCAGTTGAGTTGAAATTTAATCCACTGATAGTTGCCGTAGTATCTGAGCTAATATCTTGTGTTTTTAAATTTACTACCGCACTTTGAGTTGCCAATTTCTGTAGGCGAGAATGAGGTAAAAGATTTTCTGCCACTACATTCCCTTCTAAGTACAGCATGTCGTTTTGTGTGATTTTAGCCTTATCTGCACTAATTTTCCAACTTTGATTGCCAAGTTTTTCGTCTTCTAAGTCAAAAAGGTACACTACAGGATAAGTAAACTCAGTGTGTTTATCTGAATGGAAATAGGCGACTTTATCTGCTTGAGCTGCATACTGTTTTTTCCCAGTAGGTGAATAAATTAGCGTTTTCATACGTTGTCCAACGTATTCGGGAGCATCTTGAGATTTGATCAAATAGCTTAAGTTTTTATCATCTTTTTTATTGAGCTGGTAAAACCAAGTGGATAGTACTAGCACAACAAGTAATAAAATGATGTTCAAACGGATGTTCATAGACCTAAAATCGTTTTTTTCAATAAAAATTGGCAAGCATTATAACATAAAAAATTTGTATGTTCAGGAATTGCAAAAATGAAAGTGCGGTGAGAAATTAGCATGAAAAAGACGATTTTGAACATTTGCAGTAAAATATGGTCAGAGAGTTATAGTTGTTGAGTAAAGAAAATATTATGCAATATTCAATGGATATAATTTGACATTGTTTAGGCATTCATGAAAGAATCACACATTCATTTTATGCTAAGCAAAACAGTAAGTAAGAAGATTTTATGAGTAGCTACTTGATTGAAGTCAAGAACCTTACATTTAAACGTGGCGAACGAATTATTTACGATAATCTTAATTTGCAAGTTGAACAGGGTAAGATTACAGCGATAATGGGACCATCAGGAATTGGTAAAACGACGTTGCTGAAGTTAATCGGTGGGCAACTACTTCCTGAGCAAGGGCAGATTTTATTTGATGGACAAGATATTTGCAAAATGTCTCGTTCACAATTGTATCAAGCTCGAAAACGAATTGGCATGTTGTTTCAATCTGGTGCATTGTTTACTGATATGACGACTTTCGACAATGTTGCTTTTCCATTGAGAGAACATACAAATTTACCTGAAGCGTTAATTCGTAAAACAGTTTTGATGAAATTAGAAGCTGTTGGATTACGAGGTGCTGCATCATTAATGCCGTCGGAATTATCTGGAGGTATGGCAAGAAGAGCGGCTTTAGCGAGAACAATAGCTTTAGATCCTGAACTTATTATGTATGACGAACCCTTTACGGGACAAGATCCAATTAGTATGGGCGTAATTGTGAGTTTAATAAAAAGATTGAATGAAGCTTTGCAGCTTACCTCTATTGTAGTGACTCACGATGTACAAGAAGTTTTTAGTATTGCAGATTATGCTTATATTATTGCAGATAAAAAAGTGATTGCAAAAGGTACGCCATCAGAACTTATTGCAAGTCGAGATCCACGAGTGGTACAGTTTATTCAAGGGGAAGCTGATGGACCTGTGCATTTTCATTACCCCGCTCAGGATTATATGCAGGAGTTATTTGCATGATTGTGAATTTTATTTCTAGAGTAGGACAAAGTGCGGTTAAATTTTGTCTCACTTTAGGTAGAGCTGGTTTTATGTTGTGGCATGCTCTGATTGGTAAGCCTCAAATAAGAAAGCATTTTCCTTTGTTAATTAAACAACTTTATGTTTTAGGCGTGCAATCAATGCTTATCATTATGCTATCAGGGTTATTTATTGGCATGGTGTTAGGATTGCAAGGTTATGTAGTGTTAGTGGATTTTGCCGCTGAAACTAGTTTAGGACAATTAGTTGCGTTGTCATTGTTACGAGAATTAGGTCCAGTTGTTACCGCACTTTTATTTGCTGGAAGAGCAGGTTCAGCGTTGACGGCAGAAATTGGCTTAATGAAAGCGACAGAGCAGCTTTCTAGTCTTGAGATGATGGCAGTTGATCCATTAAGGCGAATTATTTCCCCTCGTTTTTGGGCTGGTGTGATCGCTATGCCACTATTGGCTATTATTTTTACGGCAATTGGCATTTGGGGTAGTTCGTTAATTGGCGTTGACTGGAAAGGAGTAGACGCTGGTAGTTTTTGGTCTGTGATGCAAAATGCAGTACGCTGGGGATATGATTTATTTAATGGCTTTATTAAAAGTCTGTGTTTTGCTGTTGTAGTTGTCTGGATCGCTTTATTTAATGGTTATGATTGTATTCCAACTTCAGAAGGCATTAGCAAAGCTACAACAAAAACAGTAGTACATGCGTCATTAGCTGTACTTGGATTAGATTTTATACTGACTGCGTTGATGTTTGGCGGTCACTAAATTAGAAATATAAAAGTATAGATATAAGGTAATTTATGCGAAAAACAGTAAAATACGAATTTTGGGTGGGATTATTCTTACTAACTTCTATTGTGGCTTGTATTTTTTTAGGATTACAAGTTGCGAATGTACAAGGACTAAGTAAATCTGAATCTTATGAGATTAGAGCTACTTTTGATAACATCGGTGGTCTAAAAGTACGGGCTCCTTTAAAGATAGGAGGTGTTGTAATTGGACGAGTAACTGCGATTGAGCTTGATCCACAAACTTATTTACCAGAAGTTAAAATAGCTATAGATAAGCGATATAATCAATTACCAGATAATAGTTCATTATCAATTAAAACCTCAGGTTTATTGGGGGAACAATATATTTCCCTTAGCGTTGGTTTTGATGACGGAGAAACAACACAAATGCTCAAAGAGGGAAGTAAAGTTGTGGATACGAAGCCTGCAATGGTTTTAGAAGACTTGGTTGGGCAGTTTTTATATGGTGATAAAAATAAAAGTGAAAAAAATGATGTCGCAGAATAAGTGCGGTAGAAATTAAATAAATTCAACAATAGGAGTAAATTATGTTGGAAAATATCAAGTCAAAATTAACTAACGGATTAGCAAAAATAATAGCGGTTATTACCGCACTTTTTGCTGTTCAGGCCTTTGCTCAAGATAATCCATATGTATTAATGCAACAAGCATCAGATCGATTGTTTGGTGATATCGCTGTTCATCAAAGCAAAATTCAACAAGATCCAAATTTTTTAAAAACATTAGTTAAGCAACATTTAATGCCTTATGTACATGTAAATTACGCGGGATCGCTAGTTTTAGGACAGTACTTTAAAAGTACTACACCACAACAAAGACAAGCTTTTTTTGTTGAGTTTGAACGGTTTATTGAGCAATCTTATGCACAGGCATTGACGCTTTATAAAAATCAACAAATTCAAATTGAAAATCCGAAAAATGTTGCTGATAATCAAGTGAGTATTCGGGTCAAAGTTTTAGCGGGAAAAAATACAGCACCAATTAATTTAAATTTTTTCTGGCGTAAGAATAGCAAAACTGGTCAATGGCAAGTTTATGATATGGCTGCAGAGGGCGTAAGTATGGTTGAAACTAAAAAGCAAGAATGGAGCGGTATTTTACGTAAAGATGGAATTGAAGCCTTGACTAAACAAGTGAAAAAAGCAGCAGATGTAGCCGTGACTTTAGGTAAATAATCGATGTATCAGGAGCAAAAGTTAGCATGGGATTTGGAGCAAAATGATGATAAAATCATCATTCGTCTCAAAGGGCAGTTATCAGTTGCAAGATTACTGCTCCTATGGCAACAGCGTTCTGAACTTTTGTCAGTGCAGAATATTGCAAATCGTCAAATCAGTTGGGATCTAGCTGCACTAGAGCGTATCGATAGTGTAGGTTTTGCATTATTATGTGATTTCATTCACTATTGTCAAAACCAGCACATCTATGGACAAAAAATAATTAATGCCCCCTCTCAACTACTTACGTTGGCAGATCTTTTTGGCTTATCTTGTTGGTTAAGCCCTTTTTTACAACATAACGGAACAGATTATTAATGGATACCGAAAAAATTGAACAAATTTTGAAACAATCTTTAAATCTTGATGAAGTTTATGTGCAAGGTGAGAATTCGCACTTCGGCGTGATTGTCGTCAGTGATGAGATAGCTGCACTGTCAAGATTGAAACAACAACAAACTGTGTATGCTCCTTTGATGGATTATTTCGCAAGTGGAGAAATTCATGCTCTCACTATTAAAACTTTTACTAAAGAAAAATGGAAGCGAGAACGCTTGTTTAACCTGTAATTATTAAGTTGTGGACAATTAAATTATGCAAAAATTTCGTGTTTATGGACAATCTCGCTTAGATGGTACAGTAAATATTTCAGGAGCAAAAAATGCGGCATTACCTATTTTATTTGCTGCAATTTTAGCAGAAAAACCTGTTACATTAACAAATGTGCCAGAACTTAAAGATATTGATACAGCTTTTGAAATTTTACGTCGTTTAGGCGTAATAGTGGAACGTGATGAACAAGGTGCTGTTCATTTAGATGCTTCAAACGTCGATCATTTTATTGCCCCTTATGAATTGGTGAAAACTATGCGTGCATCAATTTGGGCATTAGCACCTTTGGTTGCTCGTTTTAATCAAGGACAAGTTTCTTTACCTGGTGGTTGTTCTATTGGAGCAAGACCAGTGGATATGCACATTAGTGGTTTAGAGCGTTTGGGAGCGAGAATTAGTTTAGCAGATGGATATGTCAAAGCAACAGTTGATGGACGATTGAAAGGGACTCGAATCGTAATGGAAAAAGTAAGCGTAGGAGCAACTTTATCTATTATGATTGCGGCAACTTTGGCTAAAGGTACAACGGTAATTGAAAATGCTGCGAGAGAACCTGAGGTTGTTGATACAGCGGTTTTTCTTAATACATTGGGTGCGAAAATTTCTGGTGCAGGAACAGACTCTATCAGTATAGAAGGTGTAGAAAAACTCGGTGGTGGAGAACATCGCATTGTAGCAGATCGAATTGAAACAGGTACTTTTTTAGTTGCTGGAGCTATTTCTGGTGGTTGTATTTGTTGTAAAAATACTAAAGCAGATACACTTGATGCCGTGATTGACAAGCTACGAGAAGCGGGGGCTCAAATTGACGTTACAGAAGATAGTATTACGTTGAATATGTTTGGGCGTAGACCAAAAGCAGTCAACATTCGGACTTCGCCTTACCCAGGGTTTCCTACAGATATGCAAGCACAGTTTACTTTACTTAATATGGTAGCACAGGGAACAGGAATTATTACAGAAACAATTTTTGAAAATCGTTTTATGCATATTCCAGAGCTTATTCGTATGGGAGGAAAAGCAGAGGTTGAAGGTAACACTGCTGTTTGTCAAGGGGTAGAATCTTTAAGCGGGGCAGAAGTGATGGCAACAGATCTACGGGCTTCTATTAGCTTGGTTCTAGCGGGCTGTGTTGCCAGCGGTGAAACAATTGTTGATCGTATTTATCATATTGATCGAGGTTATGAACATATTGAAGAAAAATTGCGTTGTTTAGGAGCAAGGATTGAGCGTTTTTCTAGTAATGAAAATGAGACAATAGCATAAAATGTTGCTTCTCATTAAAAGTGCGGTCAAAAACGGTTAATTTTTTCGAGTCTTATTTATTTACGCTCTAACTAACTGAGATATAAGGTATAAGTATAGAGCCATTTCAAATGTAACTAGTCTAGCTTTGTGTAATGCTAGTACGCAAAGCCTTTAAATTTGAAATCAGACTAAATGATGAACAACTTCCGTGAAATTAAACTATTTTGCGGTTGTTCTCATTTTATTTTCAATAAAGTTTTAGCGTAGCAATTTCCTCATTTAAAATTAAATTTTACCGCGTATAATAACTCTTTTTTTGAGAATATTTGTTTTAAATTGACCGCACTTTTTTTAAGAATTTGAAGAAAATATGATTAGTATATTTGATATGTTTAAAGTGGGCATTGGTCCATCTAGCTCACATACAGTTGGTCCAATGAAAGCTGGTAAAACTTTTATTGATGAATTAGTCGATAGTAATTTTTTGATCAAAACAAATCGATTAGTAATCGATATTTATGGTTCTCTTTCTCTCACTGGACATGGGCATAATACAGATATTGCTTGTATTATGGGGGTAATGGGATATTTACCTGATAATGTGGATATTGAGCGAATTGAATCAATTATTGAAAAAATCAAACGTGATCGTAAGATTGTTCTTGCAGAAGCAAGCCCAGAGCATAGTAAAACAATAGACTTTAATATTAACTTACATATGCGTTTTCATAAAACATTTTTACCTCTCCATGAAAATGGACTGACTTTTCGTGCCTTTGAAAATGGTATTGAATTGTTGAAAAAAACTTATTATTCCATTGGAGGAGGATTCATCGTTGATGAAGAACACTTTGACCAAACTGGAGAAAGCGATAATTCAGTACCATATCCTTATAAAAATGCGGCAGATTTAGTTAAACATTGTGAAGAACAAGGGCTTCCTCTTTCTTCGATTGTTTGGAAAAATGAATTAGCTTTACATTCTAAACAAGAAATTTCCGACTATCTTGCAAAAGTTTGGCATACAATGGAAACTTGTATTGAGAGAGGACTACAGACGGAGGGATTATTACAAGGTCCATTAAAAGTAGTTCGCCGAGCAGCCGCTCTTCGTCGTCGTTTAGAATCACAAATTAATTTGACTACAGATCCCATGAGAGTGATTGATTGGGTTAATATGTATGCGTTTGCTGTAAATGAAGAAAATGCTGCGGGTGGGAGAGTAGTGACTGCCCCAACTAACGGTGCATGCGGTATTGTTCCAGCAGTATTAGCTTACTATGGTAAGTTTATTGGTGAATTGACGGTAGATATTGTAGAGCGCTACTTATTAGTTACTAGCGTCATAGGATCGCTTTATAAAATGAATGCTTCTATTTCAGGTGCAGAAGTCGGGTGTCAAGGTGAAATAGGTGTTGCTTGTTCTATGGCAGCAGCTGGATTAACAGAAATTATGGGAGGAACACCATTACAAGTTTGCATTGCCGCAGAAATTGCAATGGAACATAATTTAGGGTTAACTTGTGATCCTGTGGGCGGACAAGTTCAAGTTCCTTGCATCGAACGAAATGCTATTGCTGCTGTAAAAGCGATTAATGCTAGTAGAATTAGCTTATTGCGTACTAGCTCGCCTCGAGTCACACTTGATAAAGTAATTGAAACAATGTTAGAAACAGGTAAAGACATGAACGCAAAGTATCGTGAAACATCTACAGGTGGATTGGCAATAAAAATTGTTCCTTGTGATTGATTATTTTAATGGTTAAATAAATAGTAAATTTACTGAAAACAAATATTGGATAGTGAAAAAGCGATCTGTCTTATCTCATTCCTTATATCCACGTCCCGAAGGTCGTGGATAAAGTATGAGTAGATAAAATGCTATTTTATGTTTTCATCAAATTCTTGTAGAGGTTTGTGTTCACTAGCAATATAAGAATAAATCACTGGCAGTACAAATAATGTGAATAGTGTGCCAATTGCTAGTCCTGAAATAATCACGATACCAATACTAAAGCGAGAGACAGCTCCTGCTCCCGAAGCATATAATAATGGAATAAGCCCCGCGATCATTGCTGCTGTCGTCATTAGAATTGGACGTAACCGCACTTTTGCTGCTGTCATAATCGCATCAATACGATTTTTACCCTTATGTAATTGTTCTTCTTTAGCCACTTCACACATTAGAATTCCATGTTTAGTGATTAATCCAATTAAAGTAATTAAACCGACCTGTGAATAGATATTTAAGGTTGTACCAGCTATACCAAAGAATCCAAAGAAATTTAAAGTTAATAACGCACCGCTTACGGCTAACGGAACAGAAATCATAATGACAATAGGATCACGAATAGATTCAAATTGAATAGCTAATACTAAGAAAATAATGATTACTGCTAATGCAAAAGTCATAGATAAAGAATTGCCTTCTTGTTCTAGCTGACGAGCTTCACCTTTGAAATCGTAATTATAACCTTGTGGAAATTTAGCATTTGCAGTTTCTTTCAACCATTGAACAGCTTCGCCGATACTAATTGTTGGTGAAGGTACCGCACTGATTACAGCTGAGTTTAATTGGCTAAAACGTGGTAATGCATTTGGTTGAGATTCCAAGGTTACAGTTAATAAACTACTGAGAGGTACAGATTGTCCATTTGCTGCTTTTAAGTAGTAGCCTTCAAAGCTTTCAGGACTTAAACGATCTCCTCGTTTAACTTGTGCAATTACTTTATAAGCTCGGCCATCAATGTCTACTCTTGTAACTGTTGCAGCAGAAAGATAGCTACCTAATGTTCTGCTAATTTGTTGCATAGAAATGCCATAAGTTCCAGCTTTTTCTTTATCAACAGTAATTTTCATTTGAGCTGTGTCAAATTTTAAGTCTAAAGATGAAAACACGAATTTTCCCGATTTTTTCATTTCTTGCAAAAAGCTTCCCGCTACATTAGCTAAATCAGAGTAGCTATTGGCAGTATTTATTACAAAACCAATTGGGGGCCCTTGTTCTCCAGTTTCAATTTCAGGGAAAGAAAAAGCAGTCACTGTAATTTCAGGAATAGCCTTAGCTTGAGCATTTAAATGGGCTATAATTTCGCTTTGACTACGTGTTCGTTTATTCCAATCTTTCAATGTAATAATGCTTAATGCTTTATTTGGAGATGGCACGCCTGAAATGATGAGTGAAAATTCAACCTCTTCTGTGTCAGTTAAAATTTTCTCATAATTTTTCACCGCACTTTGTACATAATCCACATTTGTGCTTGAAGGCGATGTACCAATAGCAATAAAGCCGCCTTTGTCTTCTATAGGGGTTAGCTCGCTAGGTAAAGAATAGAATAAAAGAGGTAAACTAGCAAAAATAACGATGGAAAATGCTAATAGACATTTTCGATTTAGCATAACTAATTTAAGAATATATTCATAAATATTGTTAAGTTTATTTAAACCACGCTCAATATATTCTTCTAATTTAGATGGATTTGTATGAGCTTTTAATAATTTACTGCTCATCATTGGTGAAAGTGTTAATGCTACAATACCTGAGATAAAAACTGCACCAGCTAAAGTGAGAGCAAATTCTTTAAATAATGAGCCTGTAATCCCGCTCATTAATGCCATAGGAGAATAAACAGCCACTAATGAGATAGTCATTGAAATAACAGGTATTGCAATTTCACGAGTACCAATAATTGCAGCACGGAAAGGTGATTCGCCTAATTTAATATGGCGGTCAACATTTTCTAACACTACGATAGCATCATCAACCACCAAACCAATTGCTAATATTAACGCTAGTAACGTCATTAAATTTATAGAAAAATCAAATAACTGTAATATCATAATGACTCCAATTAATGAAATTGGAATAGTAATTACAGGGATTAAAATTGCTCTTAATGAACCAATAAATAACGTTATTACAACCAGTACGATTACTGTTGCTTCTAAAATTGTTTTAACTACTTCTTGAATTGAATTATTAATTGCGATAGTGCGGTCATATAAAATACTAGTTTCAATGCTACTTGGTAAGTTTTTCTTAATATTTTCATATAAAGGTAGAATATTTTTGACTACAGTTAAAGGGTTTGCTGTTGATGCTGGATCAATAGCTAATACAACAGACTCAGAACCATTTGCAACAGCACGAACACCATCAGATTGTTTATTTAATTCTACCTCAGCAATATCACGTAGGCGTACTAATTTACCATTTTTAGAGTAAACAACTAAATTTTTTAAATCTTCAACGGTATTTGTTGTTGTTTCAACTTTGTTTTTATACACCGTAAAATAACCATTTACGTTTCCAGCTGCTGTCTGCACATTATTAGAAGCCAATGCCGCCATCACTTCAGGAGCAGATAAATTTTGTGATGCCATTTTCTGAGGATCTAACCAAATTCTCATCGCATATTGATCACCATAAACATTGACTTTTGCAACTCCTTCAATAGTAAAAAATTGAGGCTTAACGACTCTCTCAATGTAGTCAGTGACTTGACTCGAGTCTAATTGGTTAGAACGAAAACTGATAAACATGATCCCTGTTCCTCCCGTTGAGGAAGTAATTGAAGGATCCTCAATGCCTTTTGGTAACGCAGAACGAACAGAATTCACTTTTGCCAAAATATCAGATAAAGCTGCACTTGGATCAGTATTTAATTTCATTTTGACAGTGATTCGTGATAGGTTCGGTACACTGGAAGAAGACATGTAATCAATATTATCAGCCTGTGCAATAGCTTCTTCTAATTTAGAGGTTACAAAAGCCTGAATGAGATTTGCATCTGCACCAGGATAAACTGTTGAAACATTGATTACAGTTGTTGTCATTTTAGGATATTCACGCACTGTTAGTTTTGTAATTGCTTGCAATCCTAAAATAATAATTAACAAGCTAATAGAAACAGCTAATACAGGGCGACGAATAAATAAATCTGTAAATTTCATTCGTATTATTCCTAATTCAAATTAAAGGTTTGATTTTAATTTTGGTGTTGTTGTGCCTACGCCTTGTTTATCGGTAACAATCACTAGACTACCATTACTTAAATTTTGTTGTCCCCCAGTTACAATTAAATCTCCTAATTTAATTCCTTTTGGTTGCAATTGAGCATAGATACCTTGTCGATCTTTAGTAAATACAGTAATTTGATTTGCACGATACACATTATCAATATGTTCTTTATGAGGAAAATGATCGTTATTCAACAAAGTTTCTTTTTCTTCTGAGGAAAGTGCGGTTAGCACATAAGCAATTTCACCATACATGTTATAACTTATTGCTACTTGAGGGACAACAATTTGATTGTTTTCAGTGGGAAGAGCAATATTTAAACGTGTAAACATGCCAGATAAAAGTTGTTGTGCAGCGGAGCCTTCAAAAGTTGCTTGTAAGTCAACTAATCCTGTTGTGACATTGATTGCAGGTTCTATTGCAGTGATTTTTGCGTTAAATGTTTCGCTTTTATTTGCATCGATTGTTGCAATGATAGTTTGACCAATATGTAACTTTTCTAGTAGATTTTGTGATAAAGAGAAATCAATTTTCATTTGAGTTCTATCTTCTACTCGCACAATTTCAGTTCCTACGGTGACATATTGTCCAATATTCACTTTTACAATCCCTGCCATACCATCGAAAGGAGCAATAATTTGGCGACGTTTTATTTGAGCTTTTAATGAATCAATATTTGCAGTTAGCGTATCATAAGTAGCCTTTGCATTATCCAATTCTTGACGAGAAATGCTCTTAGTTTTATACAATGCTTGATAGCGTTGATAAGCTTGTTTGACTGACGGTAATCTTGCTTGTGCTGATTCTAAGTTTGCCATTTCAACTGAATTATCTAATTCAACTAAGACATCACCTTTTTTTACCATTTGTCCAGATTGAACTAAGATTTTTGCTACTGTGCCAGGCATTTGCGAGCTTAGCATAGCTCCTTGATTGGGACGAACTAATCCAGTAGTTTTAATTACAGGTGTCCACGCTGTACCTTCAATTTTCATTGCCGTAACTGGTTGAGCTGTTTCAGGTAAACCTGCTATGTATTTACCTGTGGCAATTCCTTTCATAATATTTGCAACAATCATACTAACAAAGCATAGCACAATTACTGCTAAGACTATTTTCATCCAAAAAATATGAGAGTGTTTAGACTTAGAAAGTTGAGTATCGATACTCATAAAAAAACTCCGTGATGACTAGATAAATAAACTTAAAACTATTTTTGAATAGAACGCCATGTTCTTTCAATTACAGTTTCTAAAACTTGATCAGATAATGTTTGATTAAACATAAGCTGTTGCAATGCTAAATTTATGGCACTTTTTAAGCCTAAGGAAAACAAAAGCTCAGGTGATAAATCACATAATACTCCTGCTTCATGACCTCTTTGGCAAAATAGTCCCCAAAAATCTTTTTCTCTTTGCTTTATATGCTCCATGTAAGTTTCATGGAAAGCGGGTAGTGATTTATATTGACTCATGTTCACTACAATTATGGGATTTTCTTTTAGCAAATGCCAAATGTTCCACCACATTCGTCGATATTGCTCAAAAAATGATAAGCTTTCATCATAATTTTTTCCCAGCGTTTCAGAAAAAAGAACAAATATTTGACGAGCAAATCGACGCAATAGTTCATCTTTGTTTTTAAAATAAATATAAATTGTACCAGGTGAAATATTGGCTTCTTTTGCAATTTTGTGCATAGATAAACTATGCAATCCTTCCGAAGCCATGAGGCGTTCAGTTGCGTTGAAAATTTGATTTGTCATTTTTGTTTCTGATTGATACATGCTATTCACCAAATAGAAAAAATGTAATAAATAAAACAATAAATGAATGTTCATTCATTATTCTAACAAGGTTTTTACGCTACCACAAATTATATTTAGTTTAGATAAATAAAAAGTGCGGTCGAATTGAACCGCACTTTATTATGAAAAATTAATGATCAATTTTCATTAGGATTAATGTATCTCGTTTCACCACTAGGCTGAAGAATCTCTAAGTAACCAAGATCACCACTTAACGTATTGGAATTTACATACGTTTTTTGACAATCTCCGATAGATAGATCATATCCTAATAAAGAAATCAGATAAGTCCCAAGTTGGTAGTGATTTGCTCTTTGACAATATGAAAATATCTCTTTAGTTTGATTGCCTAAAGAATCAATTGGCGTGTAAATAAACAACGGTACTAAATAATTATCTAATTGAGTAGTTCCTTGATTGGTAATTTTATCTGTCACATATTGCCCATGATCAGAAGTATAAATTAGGATCCAGTCATTTTGTTTTCGTTGATTTAAATAAGTAAATACTTGTTCAATAAACTGATCATTTTTATGAATAGTACTATCATAACGATCTAGTAATTTTTCTTTGCCAAACACAAAATCTTGCTCAGATAATAATTCTCCGTAAGGCATGTGTGAGGCACGTTGATGTAAAATGACTACATTTTGACCTTTATTCAAATCAATTTTATAAAAGAGCGGTAATAATTTTTCATCAGGCATACTTTCACTTTGCTTAAAACCTAAATTTGTCGGAAAGAGTACATCGTCAATCCAACGTTTACCAAGTAAATTAAGCATACCCATTTGATCTTCAGGTTGTGAAGAATAAAAATAAGTGTTGTATCCTTGTTCTTTTGACAATCTGAAAAAATTTGTATCGCCACTATTCATTTGGTTATGTCCATTTGGATAAGGAATAGCGTTAAATAAAGGGGGTAATGATAAAAGAGTTAATACTCCTGCAGAGTAAGTTTCTTTTAATACTGTATTAGAGTAATCTGATTGATTGATTGATTGATTGATTGATTGCCGTATGTCGTAAATTTATCAAAAAATGGGGTAGTTTTTCTTTCATAACCAAAAGCACTAACATGGCTAGCTGTTTCACTTTCACCGACAATAAATATAATATTTTTAACTTTAGGCTGTGAAATTTTATTTGGTTTACTGTGGTGATAATTTTCGACATGACTTAGATTAAACACTTCATGAGGAATGACTTTGCCAATGAAATGACCGAAAGAAAGAAAATGTTCTTTTATTCGACCATATTGAGTTTTAGGTGAAACTACGGCTTCTTGATGAGCTTTGATACCCTTTACTGAAGTAAATACCAGTAACAATATGAATAAAATATCTACTGCGTAATGAACTCTTTTGTTTTTAAAAAAGGCTATTGATAAAAAAATCAAACAATCAACCGCACCCCAAAGGATATGTGGAATTAATTTACTGATCAGAGAACCACTAGCGATAGCTACTTCATCAAATTCCTTAAATGCTAAATAATAATTAAGCCCAGTTAACCAGCTTTTATATATTTCATAATGAATATTATTACCTATAACTGAAATCGCAAAGAAAATAAAAATAATACATTTTGTTAATCGATATTTAGCGAAATAAAAAATAGACAACAAAATAAAAATAAAGCCTAAGTTTTCTAATAATCGATTAATAGGAATCTGAGGAATTTGAAAAAGATGACGATATAAATATTCACTTGTTAAAAGTACTACAGAATAAAACAAAAGGATAATAAATTTTTTCATAATATCATGTCCATAAATAAAGTTTACATGCGAATAATCACACAAGTAGCGATAGATTTAATTCGTTCTTGAGCTTGATTTACTGTGTTTCTATCGCCAAGCGGACCAACAACGACACGATTCCAATCTGCATTTTTATTAATACGAGCATCAAATCCTAATAACAGGATTCTTGATTGTATTTTCTCAGCTTGTTGTCTATTTTTAAATGCCCCACATTGTAAACCGAATTTTTTTTCTGCTGGATTTGCTGACGTAGTCTCAGTTTTTTTTACAGTTTCCTTACTCGTTTTATTATCTTCTGTTTTTAATGCTATTTTTTTGTTATCAAGTGCAGTCGTTTTTTGTTTTATTTCACTTTTTTCTGTGTTTATAGTTTTATTTTCTTCTGCCTGTTTTAAGCGTGCTTTTTCGTTTGCTTTTCGATCTTGTTCCATAAGTGATAAAACTTTTTTCTGTTCATCTGTTAAACGCATATTTTTCTCTAAAGATTGCGGGCTGTCGTCCACAGAAACAGTGCGAGTTTCTAACGCTTTAATGTAGCTCCAAACTTCTTCTGGCGGTGAAGGCAACTGACTTTTTGGATGTTTTTTCTCAGTTGTTATAGCAATGGAATGATTATGATTCGGCGACTTGCTTTTTAATATATAAAGTCCGCTAGCAAAAGCCACAACTAACGCCAAAGAAATGATAATTAATATCCATTTATTTCTTTTTTTTGCTTGTTTTTGTTTCTTCGTTTTATTAACGCCAACATAATCCCGTCGTGCCACAATTCATCCCATTTGTATTCAATAATCAATCAATTAAAGTTTAATTCAATTTTACTGAAAAGCGTTTTTATTTTCCAGTCTTAACTTAAATCTATAGGATCTACATCTAAAAACCACCGCACTTTTTCTTTTTTCAGCGGTTCATCTTGACGGAAGTAAGTTAAAATTTGCTGTAATTGTTGACGAGATTGATGTTGTAGTAGTAAATGCCAGCGATAATATCCCGCTTTTTTAACAAAAAGCGCTGGAATTGGTCCTAATATTTGTAATCCGAGTATAGATTTTTGTTGAACTAATTGATTGAAATAATCTAGTAATTGTTTTAGTAAATTTTCAGCCTGTTCGCTAGATCTACTTTGTGCTTTAAATAATGCCTGTGAACAAAAAGGTGGTAATCCCATATTTTGACGTAACAATAAGGCTTGTTCCGCAAATTGTGCATAACCTTGACTTAATAAAGTACGTAATAAAGGATGTTCAGGGTAATGCGTTTGTAAAATTACTTCTCCGTATTTTTCTGCTCGTCCTGCTCTTCCCGCAACTTGAACATAGAGTTGAGCTAATCGTTCTTCCGCTCTAAAATCTAAAGAAAACAAAGAATTATCAATATTTAATAAAGCAACTAAAGTTACATTAGGAAAATGATGCCCTTTTGCTAACATTTGAGTACCAATTAAAATTTGACTTTTACCTTGTCTAATATTTTGTAAGTGTTTTTCTAAAACCCCTTTACGAGTAGTGCTATCCCGATCGATTCTTGTTACATGATGATGAGGAAAGCATTCTGTTAGTGCTTCCTCTAGCTGTTCTGTACCAAGCCCTGTTGTAATTAAATGGGTAGAGCCACAATGGCCACATTGACGAGGAATTGGTTTTTGCGATGAGCAATGATGGCATCGTAAACTACGTTTTTTTTGATGATAAGTATAAGGCTTTTCACAGTGTTGACATTGTGCGATCCATCCACATTCATGACAAAGCAATACAGGAGCAAAGCCACGTCGATTTAAAAACAATAATACTTGATTACCTTGTTCTAAGTGTGTTTGAATCCTCTCAATTAAAGCACGAGATAATCCTTGTTTAACTCGTTGCTGTTTCATGTCGATAATAAAATGTCGAAGTGCGGTGTTATTTATCGCTCTTTTTGATAATACAATGTGCTGGTATTTTCCATTTTTAACATTATGAAGACTTTCTAAACTAGGCGTTGCAGAACCTAATAAGATAGGAATATCAAGTTGCTTTGCATACATTACTGCTAAGTCTCTAGCGTGATACCGCCAATTGTCTTGTTGTTTGAAAGAAGCATCATGCTCTTCATCGATAACAATTAAGCCTAAGTCATAAAATTGAGTAAATATTGCAGATCTTGTGCCAATTACGACCGCACTTTGTCCTGTTTTTGCTCGATACCATACTTTTAAACGTTCACTTTCATTTAAATTGGAATGCAATACATCAATTTCTACAGCAAATCGAGCATTAAATCGCTGTACTGTTTGAGGAGTGAGTCCGATTTCAGGGACTAAGACTAGCACTTGCCGCCCTTTATTTAATATTTGCTCAATAAATTGTAAATAAACTTCTGTTTTGCCAGCACCAGTTACGCCATCAATAAGCGATGATGTAAATCCTTGTTGAAATACAAGTTGACTCAATGCTAGAGCTTGTTCTTGATTCAGTTTTAAACGATCTTCAAAGTGAGCAACATTTTTGTCCGCTAGCCGTTGTTGCCAAGTCAATTGTTTTGGATATTTTTCTTTTATTTCCACATAACCTTTTTTTTGTAATGTCGATAATATGGAAGGGCTTAACCGATTATTCCCTTTTTCGACTTCTTCTTTAGCAAGGGTGGATAATACCTCTATTTGCTTCTGAGTACATTTCAATGCGTTGTTATGAATAACCCCCATTTGATTCATGTTTAATGCTTCATGCCCTAATGAAGTTAATTGAAAGAAAATTTTCGATTTTTCAATTGGGCTTTCCCCTTGTCGTAATTTAACTGGCAACGCTTGAAATAATACTTCTCCTAAAGGTGCTTGATAATAATTGGCAGCCCAAATTAATAATTTCCATAATTTGTCATTGAAAATAGATTCTTCATCTAAAAGTGCGGTAATAAATTTAAGTTGTTTTGAATCAATATCTGAATTTTCAGGAAAATCGACAACAATACCAACTCGTTGTTGGTGACCAAAAGGCACAATCACCCGACAGCCTAATTGTGGTGTAAATTCTAGGGGACACAAATAGTCGAAAAATTGGAATAAAGGTACAGCTAAAGCAATTCGAACAAGTTTCATAAATAATCCGAACAGAAAAATTTGAACTATTATAACGAAATAATAGCAATGCTTGAATAATCCTTTTTTTTCGGTATAATTTGCCACCTTACACACAAAGGTGCTATTTTATAGCGTAATATTAACTACACTCGGTACCGAATTCAGTTTCGGAGAGCGGAGTGGCTTCAATTGAGGTTTTCTATGAAACAAGGTATTCATCCTGAATATAAAGAAGTTACTGCAACTTGTTCATGTGGTAACGTAATTAAAACACGCTCAACAGTGGGTAAAGATTTAAACTTAGACGTTTGTGGCAAATGCCATCCATTCTATACAGGTAAACAACGTGTTGTTGATACTGGTGGTCGTGTAGAACGTTTCAACAAACGTTTCAGTATTCCAGGTACAAAATAATGATTTGAACCTTGTTGTAAGTTCAATTCAAGAAATAAAAGGGCATAAGCCCTTTTATTTTTCAATTCTATTATCATTCTATTTCTATTTTTCACCGCACTTAATATCACATCACATGTATTAAGATAAATTGTTTTGTTCTATAATACCCCTACTTTTCTTGATTGGAACAATAGCATGAATTTAAAAACACATTTGGGACATACTGCACGTAAGCGTTTTGGGCAAAATTTTTTGCATGATAATCACATTATCCAACAAATAGTGATGTCAATTGCACCACGAAATGACCAATTTTTATTAGAAATTGGACCAGGTTTAGGTGCATTAACTGAGCCTGTTGCAGAACAAGTTGATCATTTAACTGTCATTGAGTTAGATCGAGATTTAGCTCATCGTTTACGTCATCATCCGTTTTTGCATCATAAACTTAACGTTATTGAAGCAGATGCTATGCAATTTGACTTTAGCACACTTTATCAATCCGAGAATTTAGCGGAAAAAAATCAAAAATTTCGGTTGTTTGGAAATCTACCTTACAATATTTCAACGCCCTTAATGTTCCATTTATTTAAATATCATCATCTAATTCAAGATATGCATTTTATGTTGCAAAAAGAAGTAGTTAAACGTCTTTGTGCTGCACCGAATAGTAAAGCATACGGGCGGTTGACGATTATGGCACAATATTTTTGCCAAGTTTTCCCAGTGTTAGAAGTGCCACCTAGTGCATTTAAACCAGCACCTAAAGTAGATTCAGCCGTAGTACGATTAGTGCCACATCAACAATTACCGTATCCAGTTAAAGATCTATATTGGTTAAATTTAGTTTGCACTCAAGCATTTAATCAACGGCGTAAAACGTTGAGAAATGCGTTGTCGACGTTATTTTCTGTGGAAAATTTGACCGCACTTAATATAGATTTAAATGCTAGAGCTGAAAATTTATCTATTGCCGATTACGCTCGTTTAGCAAATTGGTTAGCTGATCAAGCTTCTGACAATTTAAAGGAATAAAATGGCGATTTATTTAGTTGGGGATCTGCAAGGTTGTTACGATGAATTGCAGCTTCTTTTGGACAAAGTGCGGTTTGATCCTAGGCAAGATCAGCTGTATTTGGTCGGTGATTTAGTTGCAAGAGGTGATAAATCTTTACAATGTTTACGCTTTGTAAAGTCTTTAGGTAATGCTGCTCATACTGTGTTGGGAAATCATGATTTACACTTAATTGCTACCGCACTTGGTATCAAAAAAATCAAATCAAGGGATCGCGTTGAGGATATTTTTACCGCACCTGACTTTGAAGAGCTGATAGATTGGCTACGTTGTCAACCATTACTTATTCATCATCAAACTGTGGGTTTTATCATGACTCATGCAGGAATTTCGCCTGATTGGGATCTTGCAACAGCAAAATCTTGTGCTACGGAAGTAGAAAATATTTTGCGACACGGCGATTATTACTACTTACTGGAAAATATGTATAACGATAAACCAGATTGCTGGAACGTTGAATTAACAGGCATAGAACGCTTACGTTATATTATTAATGTATTTACTCGCATGCGTTTTTGTTATTTTGACCATCGTTTAGACTTTGCTTGTAAAACGCCTATTGATAATGCACCTTCAGAGTTAACCGCATGGTTTAATTTAGATAACCCACTATTCAAACAACAAAATATCGTTTTTGGTCATTGGGCAAGTTTAGTTGGAACAACTACACCGCCAAATATTTATGCGTTAGATAGCGGATGTGTATGGGGAAATTATATGACCATGTTACGCTGGGACGATAAAACTTACTTCACACAATCTGCGGTAAAAAACTACCGCACTTAGACAACAATTAAAAGCTTAAGGTTACTGACATCTTGCCTCCAACTTTAGCACTGTTGGAGGTTATCCATTCAATTGAACATTTCAAATAGTTAACCGTATCGGTAAACCGCAATTTTTGCTCAAAGAACATTAGTATAAAAAGAAAGTAAAAATCTAACGGCAAGCGGAAACACCATTAAACAACAGACTAGTACAAAAACGAGCCAACCACTGGCAAGCAAAGTGTAAAAATAATTAAAATTTTGTTAAAAATTAAAAATTAAAAATTAAAAATTAAAAATTAAAAATTAAAAATTAAAAATTAAAAATTAAAAATTAAAAATTAAAAATTAAAAATTAAAAATTAAAAATTAAAAATTAAAAATTAAAAATTAAAAATTAAAAATTAAAAATTAAAAATTAAAAATTAAAAATTAAAAATTAAAAATTAAAAATTAAAAATTAAAAATTAAAAATTAAAAATTAAAAATAATTATTTTTAATTTTTAAATAATTCTATAATGTTTTGAAAAACTGATCAGTTTATGAAAAAATAAGCAAAAAATTACTATCTATTAGGTATTGATATGAACAAAGGAACCCAAAAAGAGATGAAAGTGAACAGATTAAGTTTAATTAATGAACGTTAAGGCATTGATTTAAAGGCAAATAAAGCTCATAAAAAATTCAAATTTAAAAAGAATTTAATCGTTACTCTACTCATGTTGGAGGGAATTTTTACCTGTGCTTATGCCGCTAATGTATGGCTTGATAATAACGGCGATTCGCAGCAAAGTGGCAACTTAAATGAAGGTACTGAAGTTTGGTATGAAAATGATAATTTTAATGTGAAAGGAACCCCAAATGCTAGAAAAACAGAATCCATTATTTTATCAAGTCCAATTAATAAAACAGGAAGTAATACACAAAAAACCAATGCTAATTTTAATAAAACAGTAGTGATTGGTTCGAGAGCCGTCGGCGGTGGGAATAATTCTACCGTAATTGGTTATCGAGCAATCGCAGGGAAAAATAATACAGATGATTTAGCAGAACAAGGAACTGCAGTTGGTTATAGAACGTTTGCACAGGGCAACGAAGCTACCGCACTAGGTAATGATGCTGTTGCATGGGGAAATTCCGCAATAGCTATCGGTTCAGATAATACGAAACTAGATCATTATAAAGACAGTGCATTAAGCTATGAAATGTGGAAAGCCTTTTTTGATGATAGAGCAAATTTTAATTACACAAGCGAATATGCGGCGATAGATAGCAGTGATCGTGGATTTAAAGCATTATTAGAACAATTTAAAAGAACGAATGGAAATGATTCACTAACTGAAGAACAATACAAGCAGTTGTATCAAAAATATTTAGCTCATACACGTATGGTTGATAATACAAAAGATGCTTCAACAACGCATACTTGGGCAAGAGGGGAGTCGGCTATTGCATTAGGTTCAAGATCTATTGCTTACGGAAATGGTGCTACTGCATTAGGGACATTAGCTGTTGCAAAAGGAAATCTTTCTACTGCGGTAGGGACAGGTACACTTGCACTCGGAAATTCATCAATTGCTCTTGGAAATGAAACTTACGTCTATGCAGATAATGCAGTAGGTGTAGGAAACAATGTTCAAGCACTAGATAAAGGCTCAATGGTATATGGGTATAACTCATATGCAGGAGGGGAAGGGGCAATTGCAATGGGACAAGGTGCATTTGCAAATGTGAAAATGTCCAATGAGTTTAAAGGAAAAGAGCATCATTACGACGGTAAATCGATTGTATCTGAATTAGGTCAATTAGATGCAGATCTAGAAAATTATTTTAAGGGTAAATTAACAAAACAAGATGGTTTTGGTGAATACAAAGTAGAAACAGAAAAGAATAATGAAAATAAATCCAAAACAGGGGCAATTGCTATAGGGTACTATGTGTCAGCTCCTGGGGAAAATGCAGTAGCACTAGGCAGACAAGCTTACTCCAAAGGTGATCGGTCTATAGCGATTGGTCCATATGCTTATGCAAAAGCAGAAAAAACCCTTGCGGTGGGATATGGTGCAAAAGTAATGGGGGTAGAGTCAGTCGCAATTGGAGGATTGTCAAGAGTTGAAGGCGACAAATCTATTGCTATAGGTATTAATGCAAGTGTATCAAATGAAAATAATAATGCTCATAGAAACGGTAATAATACTATTGCTATCGGTAACGATACTTCAGCAAATATAGATAACTCTGTTGCATTAGGTTATAAATCCACCACAAAATATTTTTATAACAATAGTGATAAATCTACCGCAACATTAAGCGGAGCAGATGCTATCAATTTACCATCATATTTACCAGAAGGCTCTTCATATTCATTCTCAAGTGAATCAACTGACGGAATAATTTCCGTAGGTGGATGGTCAAAAGATAATAACAAAGTAGGCTTTAGACGAATTGTTAATGTCGCACCAGGTGCTTTAGATAGTGATGTAGCAACAGTAGGACAATTAAAAACATTAGCATACGTTAATAAAGAAGGATTAGTCGTTTACTACACGGAAGAAAATGGTAAGAAAATAAAACTGACCAAAGATGCTGATGGAAAATTCTATAAAGTAAATACGGAAAATGGACAACCAATTAAAGGACAAGCTATTGCCGCTGATAAAGTGTTAGTTGGAGCAAAAGGCAATAACGAACAACAAATTCAAGATGGTAATAGAACAACTACAAATATTGGTGAAACGATTCGATTTGCAAATTTAAAAGATGGCAAAATTGCACAAAATTCAGATCAAGCAACTACAGGTAACCAATTACACCAATTAGGTAAAAATATATTGGGAGCGACTGTAAACCGTAATAATAATGGATTTGATAACGTAACGTTCACTAAACTGAAAAATGCAAATGGACAAGATGGTGAAGCAGCGACTACTTTCAAAGATGCGATTGATAAAAACATTGAAACTATCAATAAAGGACTAAAATTTGCAGACAATAAAGGCGTAGAATTTACTCGCCAACTTGGAGCAAAAGTAACCATTAAAGGTGCTGGAGAAGACAAAGACTTTACTGGATTTGCAGTAGCAAAAGGAAATATTAGAGTAGAAGCTAACACTGATACTTTAACCATTGAACTTGCTAACAAACTAAAAAATCTTGAATCTGCTGAATTTATTTCAGACTCTGTGAGAGGCGGAAATGTCAAACAAAAAGTGAAAACTACTATTGACGGCACAGGCACTGCGATCAAAGAGATTGAAGATAGTGGAGTTAACAAACGTAATGGAAAAACTGCTGAGTACAAGCTGGATAAAGTCCTGCTTAAAGATGGAGATAAATTAGTTGCTATGGATACCGAGCATGGCACAACAGTAAAATACGGAAATGAACAGGTTACCACAACTGCGGATGGCATCTCTATTAGAAATGGAGAAAACGAAGATAAAGAAGTGCTTTCCATTAAAAATAAAGACGGCAAAGGCGAAATAAATTTTGCTAAAGGTGCCGATGGTAAAATCACTGGATTAGCGGATCTTACAGATACTTCTGATGATTCAAGTGCAACCAACAAAAAATATGTTGACAATGCACTGAAAACATTAAAAGAAAATGCGGATAAAACTGCGGTTAAATATGATGATGACACTAAATCATCTATTACGTTAGGCGGAAAAGATTCAGGCAAAGCTCCTGTTGCGATCACAAATCTGAAATCAGGTCTTGGACTTGCTGACGATGATATTACAGGAAATGCAGATACTAATAAGCAAAAAGTCACTGAAGCAGTAAAAAACTTGCTTAAAAATACTGACAAAGAGGCATTACATAAAGCAGTAAATGCTGGTGACTTAAAAGCGATTGCATTATCAGGCTTGAATTTTGCAGGTAATGACGAAACTGAGCTACACAAAAATCTAGGCGAAAAACTAGAAATTGTGGGCAAAGGTTTAACAAAAGTTCAAGTCGGCACATTCAAAGGTACTGATGGCAATATTGCAGTGAAATCAGACAATGGTAAGTTAGAAATTTCACTTAGCGAATCACTAAAAGCAATGGATTCTTTTGAAACTAAAGTGAAAAAAGTGAGAGATAATCCAGAACTTTATGCGAAAAGTAAACTAGACGGTGCAGGTTTACATCTTAGTCCTTTCATAGATGAAGATGGAATAATTGAGTTAAACGATAAAGAAGCTCATTACGGATTGCTTGGCTCAACCGTGAAAGACGGTGCGAAAACTAACGTACAAACTGCGGGTGAAAATAAGCTAACCGATGGCAATAAAACGAATGTTCAAACAGCTGGAGAAAGCAAGTTAGAACAAGACGGCAACACAAATATTTCAACAGCAACAGAAAGTAAACTTACCGATAAAGACGGCGATAAAGCAAATTTAACGGCTAAGGGGTTAACTGTAGGTGATAAAGACGCTGTCAATGGTGATAAAACTCACACCACTTATGCGAAAGATGGAATTACCATTAATGGCAAAGATGGTAAAAGTGCGGTTAGTTTAACTACTAAAAATGAAAATGGTAAAGATGCAGCAACACTTGCTTTTGCTAAAGGCGATGATAATAAATCAGGCACTGGCAAAATTACAGGCTTAGCGGATCTCGCTGAAAATGCTGATGGCTCAAGTGCAACTAACAAAAATTATGTTGACAATGCACTGAAAAAATCGAAAGAAGAAGCCGATAAAACAGCGGTTAAGTATGACGATGAAAATAAAAATGCTATCACTTTAGGCGGTAAAGGCACTAAACACAATCCTGTATTAATTGACAACTTACGTTCAGGTCTTGGTATTGATGATATTCAAGGTCAACCAGATTCCGCTAAACAAGGAAAAATGGTTGAGTTAGTGAAAGATTTAGTTGCTGGAAAATTTGACACTAACACTCACAAAGCCGTTAATGTAGGGGATCTAAAAGCTATCGCATTATCAGGCTTGAACTTTGTAGGCAATGACGGAAAAGATGTTCACAAAAATCTAGGCGAAAAACTAGAAATTGTGGGCAAAGGTTTAACAAAAGAGCAAGTTGAAAAATTCAAAGGTACTGACGGTAATATTGCGGTAACCAATACCAGCGGTAAGTTAGAGGTTGCTTTAAATGAAGAGTTAACTGGGTTGAAATCAGCGAAATTCGAAAACGAGAAAGGCACCGTAGATGTTCAAGGTGATGAAATTGCTTTAGTAGATAAAAAAGGCAATAAAGCAAATTTAACAGCTGAAGGATTAACTATCAGTGATAAAGATGCAGCTAATGGAGATAAAACTAGTGCAACTTACGCAAAAGATGGAATTACTATTAACGGTAAAAATGGCGAAAGTGCGGTTAGTTTAACCACCAAAAATGAAAATGGTAAAGACGCTGCTACACTTGAATTCGCTAAAGATAAAGATGGTAACGGCACTGGTACAATCATAGGATTGAAAGATCTTGATGAAAGTGCGGATGGTTCAAGTGCAGTCAACAAAAACTATGTTGATAATAAAGTTGGAAAAGCGTTGAATGGTGAAGCAGGCACATTAGTTTATACTGATGAAGCAGGTAACCGTTTAGTGAAAGCCAATGACGGTAAATACTATAAAACAACTGATGTTGAAACTAATGGTACACCGAAACTAGATACAAGTGCGGTAGAAAATCCACAACTTTCTTTAGTCAATGCTGAGGACAAGGACAGTAAAGCTGATGAAACAGTTGTGCTTGGTAATGTAGCTAGTGGTTTAGGCGTAAAAAAATCTACAGCTGAGGAAAAACAAAAAATGAATGCTCTTGCTGACGCTGTAAAAGCGAAAGCGAGTGATGTGACTACGAAAGCGGAAGCTGTTTCGGCTAAAGCTGATGTATTAAGCAGTCTATCAGATGTAGTTAATGCTAAAGAAGATGCAATTAATGCAGAAAAATTAGCCATTGCAGCCTTGCCTGAAGGTGAAGATAAAACTAAAGCACAAGCTGCATTAAAAGCTAAAGAGGAGGCATTGGAAGCTGAAAAAGCTAAATTAGCGACTGCGAAATCCGAACTTGATAAAGCTAAACAAGGTTTATTAAAAGCTAAAGAGGGATTGAAAGAAGCGAATGAGGCTTACAACGTTGCATTAGCATCAGCGAATAGTAACGTTACTGATTTAGTGAGTGAGAATTCAAACGCTAAATTAACTAATGCTGCAACTATCGCAGATTTGCAAGCTGTTGCAAAAGCAGGCTTGAACTTTACTGGTAATGATGATGTGAAAGTGCATAAAAATATCGGTGAAAGCGTGTCTATTAAAGGCGAAGGCGAGTTTAATAGTGAAACAACAGCAAAAGGAAATATTAAAGTTGAAGCTTCACAAGATGGACAAGGTTTAGAAGTGAAATTGTCTGATCGCTTACAAAATATGACTTCTTTTGAAACCCGTGAAATTAACGGTAAAAAATCTGCTTTAGATTCTAATGGATTAAAAGTGGTTGGTCCAAATGGAGAAACGACAGTTTCACAATTAGGAACTCATATTGTTGGTAAAGGTGATAATGCTGATAAGTCAGCAAATTATCAATTGGATGGCGTTAAATTACAAAATAAAGACTATGTAACAACTATGTCTGCAAATAATATAACGTTAGCTGATAAAGCAGGTAAAGCATCATCAACATTAGATAAAAATGGTTTAACTGTTACTGGTGAGGGCGGTAAAATCGCAATCAACGGTGCAAGAGGTGAAATTACGTTACCTGATGTTAAACCAGATGCGAGCGGAAGTGTTGCGGTGAATAAAAACTATGTGGATGCTAAATCCAGTGAGTTAGCAAATCGTACTGATGAATTAGCAAATCGCTTTAACTCTGCAAATAGAGAATTGCGAGCTGGAGTAGCTGGTTCTAATGCCGCTGCAGCGTTACCACAAGTTTATATAGCAGGAAAATCTTTGATTGCTGTATCTGCTGGGGCATTTAAAGGTGAAAGTGCAGTTGCTGTTGGTTATTCTCGAGTAAGTGACAGTGGTAAAGTACTATTAAAACTTCATGGTAATAGCAACTCTGCAGGTGATGTTGGAGGTGGTGTTGGTGTAGGATATTTGTGGTAGTCTTCATACACTAAACTTGACTAACAATGACCGCACTTTATCGAAGTGCGGTCATTTTTTATTTAAACTTAATTTGAAATAAGATAACTTGATTTTTGTTAATTATAATTTAATTAATATTGACTTTATTTAATTTTTATTTAAAATTAATCTTAATTTTTTAAATTAAATATTGGTGGTTTTTTATTATGTGTGGATTTATATTTTCTTCGTCTCAACCTACAGAAAGTTTTCAAAGTTGCTTTGATAGCCTTTTTCATCGTGGACCAGATCATCAAAGTTTTACTACAGAGAATGGTGGTACTTGGGGGTTTCATCGTTTATCGATTATGGATTTAACCAGTAATGGTAATCAACCTTTTAAGCATAATGGTATAGAATTAATTTGTAATGGTGAAATTTATAACTATCCGAAATTAAAGCAGATGCTAACAACAAGTTATGAATTTCATTCAGGTAGTGATTGTGAAGTATTGATCCCTCTTTATGAACGAGTTGGTATAGATGTTATGGTAAAAATGCTTGATGCAGAATTTGCCTTTGTTTTAGTTGATACTAAGTGCGGTGAAATTTTTGCAGCAAGGGATCCTATTGGTATTCGTCCAATGTTCTATGGTTATGATAAGCAACAAGGAGGGATTGCTTTTGCATCAGAAGCAAAAGCGTTAGTGGGGTTCTGTCGTGATATTTTGCCATTTCCTCCAGGACATTATTATAAAAATGGCGAATTTATTTGCTATAACGATATTGCGGATCCTAAAACGGTAGTAGATCATGATATTGAAACCATTGCGAAAAATTTAAGAGAAAAATTGGAAGCTAGCGTGATTAAGCGTCTAAGTGCGGATGCACCATTAGGATTCTTATTAAGTGGTGGCTTAGATTCTTCTTTAGTTTGTGCTATTGCTCAAAAGCATTTAGATAAACCAATTAAAACTTTTGCGGTAGGAATGGATACTGATCCTATTGATTTAAAATATGCTAGAGAAGTAGCCGACTTTTTAGGTACAGATCATACTGAAGTAATAATGACAAAAGATGAAGTCCTGGCTAGTCTTGAAAAAGTAATTTGGCATTTAGAAACTTGGGATATAACTACGATTCGAGCTAGTCTAGGTATGTATTTAGTATGTAAATATATTCATCAACATACAGATTTGAAAGTGTTATTAACTGGCGAAGTAAGTGATGAAATCTTTGGTTATAAATATACAGATTTTGCACCAAGTGCGGCAGATTTTCAACAAGAAGCTCAAAAACGCATTCGTGAACTTTATATGTATGATGTATTACGTGCTGATCGTTGTTTAGCTGCTAATTCTTTAGAGGCTAGAGTTCCGTTTAGTGATATTGATTTTGTTAATTATGCGATGAGCCTTAATCCTGAACGCAAAATGAATGTATATAACAAAGGTAAATATTTGTTACGTAGAGCATTTGAAGGATTAGGTTATTTACCTGATAGTATTTTATATCGTGAAAAAGCAGCTTTCAGTGATGCGGTAGGGCATTCAATGGTAGATCATTTAAAAGCCTATGTAGAAAGTCAATACTCGGATACGGATTTAGAAAATGCAAAACAAAAATATCCTTATGGCACACCATTTACTAAAGAATCCTTACTTTATCGAGACATCTTTGAGAAGTTTTATCCAAATCAAGCTCATTGGATTAAAGATTTTTGGATGCCAAATAAACAATGGAAGGGCTGCAATGTAAATGATCCAAGTGCAAGAGTACTTGGCAATTACGGTGATAGTGGAAAGTAATAATTTCTTATTATCCTAATATAAAAATCCCCACCACGAGGTGGGGAAAATCCGACAGGACAGTAATAGATAAAATAAGAGAATTAGCCATTAAAATATTGAAATATTTCTACTAACTTACTGTAAAACTTATCTAAAACTTTCTTTTCACCTTTTTAATTGTGATAGAACTCACAAAATAAAAAATGTTATTTACTTGTAATATATTTATTGCTATTTTTTATTAGTTTTTTAACCAAAATGAAAATAACGTTGAGAGGAATCTATGTCATTTCAATTATCCAAACAATATAATCAGTTACGTCGTGATATTACATCTTATTATAGAATTGATGAAAAAACAGCTGTAGATGAATTGCAACAAACGCTTAATTTTACTGTAGAACAAGAAGAACGTATTCAAAAAAGAGCGGTAGATTTAATTAATAAAGTTCGCACAGTGAAGAAAAATCAATATGGCGTTGATGCCTTGATGCAAGAATTTTCTTTAGGTGATGATGAAGGAATCGCATTGATGTGTTTGGCGGAAGCATTATTACGTATTCCCGATAATCAAACACGTGACGAACTGATTTATGACAAATTAAAAGAGGGTGATTGGAAATCTCATGTTGGCAAATCTTCATCTCTTTTTATTAATGCCGCTGGTTATGGTTTAATGTTAGGGAAAAAAGTGAGTCAGACTTTTGATGAAAACGATTTATCTAACGCCTTGACAAAGAGTTTTGCTCGTCTTTCCGCTCCAATTATGCGATTGGCAATGGTACAAGCAATGAAAATATTAGGTCAACAATTTGTAACAGGCGTGACTATTGATGATGCTTTAAATCGCATTCAACCACGTTTTGAAAAAGGATTTAGTTTTTCTTTTGATATGCTAGGTGAAGCAGCTATGACTCAAGATGACGCTGATCGTTATTTTAAAGATTATTTAAATGCGATTGAAGCAGTCGGGAAACATGCACAAGGACAAGATATTTACCGTGCAAACAGCATTTCAGTGAAACTTTCTGCAATTCATCAGCGTTATAATCGATCGCAATATGATCGAGTAATGAAAGAGTTGTATCCTAAAATTAAAGAATTATTTTTAAAAGCAAAATCTTATAATATTAGTATTAATATTGATGCAGAAGAGGCTAGTCGTCTTGAGTTATCTCTAGATTTGATTGAGCGACTACTTGATGAGCCTGAATTAAAAGGTTATAAGGGAATAGGTTTTGTTGTTCAAGCCTATTCTAAACGCTGTCCAAAAGTAATTGATTATTTGACCGCACTTGCTCGTGAGAAACAAGGGTATTTAATGATTCGTTTAGTGAAAGGAGCATATTGGGACAGTGAAATTAAATGGGCTCAAACGGAGGGATTGGATGGTTTTCCTCTTTACACTCGTAAAAATCATTCAGATATTTCTTATATTGCTTGTGCAAAAAAATTATTTGCAGCTCAAGATGTAATTTATCCACAATTTGCTACTCATAATGTACAAACTTTATCGACTATTTACGAATTAGGTGAGGGTAAACATTATGAATTTCAATGTTTGCATGGTATGGGCGAAACTTTATATGAAAACATTGTAGGTAAACAGAGTTTAGATCGTCTTGTTCGTGTTTATGCACCAGTGGGGACGCATGAAACATTACTAGCATATTTGGTTCGTCGTTTATTAGAAAATGGGGCAAATTCATCTTTTGTTCATCAACTAGTCGATGAAAATATCCCTGCAGAAGAATTAGTTACACCACCATGGAAACTTTATGATAAATCTCAAGGACAGGCGAATCGTGCTGTTCGTCATCCATTGAAATTATTTAAAGATCGTAAAAATTCAAAAGGTTTTGATTTAACTAATGAATTAGTTTTAGAAAAATTAGAAAAAGCTTTGAATGATTCATCTGTGGAAAATGCACACTCTTTAGTTGCGATTGATGAAAAAAATTATGAGTTAACAGCACAAAATGTCGTTAATCCAGCCAATTTGATGGATAATATTGGGCAAGTTACATTTTTTAATCCTGAAAAGTTACCAGCAGTTTTTTCTGCTTGTGAAAATACTGATTGGTCTCAATTAAGTGCGGTACAAAAAGCAGATATTTTACGTAAGACAGCGGATCTGTATGAGCAAAACTACGGTTTATTAATGAAATTAGCCGTCATCGAAGCGGGTAAAACTTTACCTAATGCTATTGCCGAATTACGCGAAGCTGTTGATTTTTTACGTTATTACGCTCTTCAAGTAGAAACACTTCAACATCTTGATAAACTTGGTCAGGCTAGAGGAAAAGCACTTTGTATCTCTCCTTGGAACTTTCCATTAGCTATTTTTACTGGTCAAATTGCAGGAGCTTTAGCCGCAGGTAATGCAGTTATTGCTAAACCAGCAGAGCAAACTTCACTGATCGCTTTTGCAGCAGTCAAACTTTTCTATCAAGCAGGATTACCACGTAATGCGTTGCAATTAGTCTTGGGTGCGGGTGATGTGGGTGCAGCTTTAGTAAATTTACCGTTTGATGCAGTACTATTTACTGGATCAACAGAAGTTGCAAAATCTATTAATTTGCAGCTTGCGAAAGCTGATAATGATCCAGTATTAATTGCTGAAACAGGTGGACAAAATGTGCTAGTAGTAGATTCATCTGCTCTTTCAGAACAAGTAGTAGCAGATGTTTTAAATTCAGCTTTTGATTCTGCAGGACAACGTTGTTCAGCATTACGAATTTTGTTAGTACAAGAAGATGTAGTTGACAAATTATATGACATGATCACAAAAGCTATGCAAGAACTATCTGTAGGTAATCCAAAATTTTTATGTACAGATATTGGACCTGTGATTGATGAGGAAGCAAAACTAAATTTAGAAAATCACAAAGTTTTAATGCGTAAAATCGCCACTCGTTACGTAGAAAAAGATACTCCTGCAACGGGCTATTTTGTTGCACCTGCGGTATATCAATTAACTAATCTTCAACAAATTACACGCGAAGTGTTTGGTCCAATTCTACATATTATTTCCTATCAAAAAGGAGAGTTAGAAAAAACGTTAAAAGAAGTTAATGCTAAAGGCTATGCTTTAACGGGAGGATGTCATAGCCGAATCCGTAAACAAATTGATTTTGTGGAAAAACATCTCAACTGTGGTAATTTTTATGTGAATCGAAATATTGTCGGTGCTGTTGTTGGTGTTCAACCATTCGGTGGGCATGGTCTATCGGGTACAGGACCAAAAGCTGGTGGGGAGTTTTATTTACAGCGTTTAACTCAAACTAAGCAATATTATAGTCAATTCGGTGACGAAAAAACTCTTGGTAAAAATAAACCGCTCTTAGAGAGTATTACAGGTGAAGAAAATACGCTTGCTTATCGACCTTGCGAAATCGCTATCTTAAATGGTGATGTCGAAATGTCTGAAAAAGCCGCCGATAAATTATTAGCGAATGGATTTAGCGTATTAATTGCGTCAAATCATCCATTAGCGACAATAAATAAAAGAGGGGTTCGAGCTGCAAAAGAGCTGGGAAATTGTCAAAAAGGGGTTTATTTAACCGCACTTTCAACAGAGCAAAAGTTATGGATTGCAGAAAATAGTGATGCTATTTTTAAATGCTATGATTGGCAAAAAACTCAAGATCTTATCCCACTATATGATGAATTCTCTCGCAGTGAAAACACGACCGCCGCAGGAGGTAATGCTTCTTTAATGGCAACACAAGAACAATGATTATAGGAGAAATTTATGCAAAATTACCAAATTTACATTACTTTTGGTCTGTATCTAGTAATTATTTTAGGAATTGGAATCTACGCTTATCGTTCTACCCAAAACTTTGATGATTATATTTTAGGTGGACGTAAAATGGGGAGCTTTGTTACTGCGATGTCAGCTGGTGCCTCTGATATGTCAGGTTGGTTACTTATGGGGTTACCAGGTGCAATTTATGCAGTTGGCATGAGTGAGGCTTGGATTGCTGTAGGCTTAACTATAGGTGCATATTTAAATTACCGTGTAGTGGCTGGGCGTTTAAGAATATTCACTGAAAATTATGATAATGCGTTGACGTTACCCGAGTTTTTTGCTCAGCGTTTTCCTCGTCAAAAAAATGCGTTAAAAATAATGTCGTCGGCAATTATTTTGTTCTTTTTTACTATTTACTGTGCTTCAGGTGTAGTCGCAGGAGCAAAATTATTTCAAGGCTTGTTAGGTATGGAATATAGCACCGCACTTTGGCTTGGAGCGTTATCGACAATTGTTTACACTTTTATCGGTGGATATTTGGCAGTATCTTGGAGTGACAGTATTCAAGCAACCTTAATGATTTTTGCTTTATTACTTGCCCCTGTAATGGTATTACTTCATCTAAGTTGGGATGAAATCACCTTAGCAATTGAAAGTAAAACAGCTATAACAGGTATTCCTTACTCAAACTGGTTGCACAATGTTTCAGGTATTGGCGTTATTTCAGCTATGGCGTGGGGATTAGGGTATTTTGGTCAGCCACACATTCTTGCTCGTTTTATGGCAGCTGACTCTGTGCAATCGTTGAATAATGCTCGACGAATTGGGATTAGTTGGATGATTTTATGTTTAGGTGGTGCAGTAGCAGTAGGATACTATGGCTTAGCTTATTTCTCAGCTCACAACTTACCTTTATCTAATGCTGAATCAATTTTTATTGAACTTTCTAAAGTGATGTTTAATCCTTGGATTGTTGGTGTTGTATTGTCCGCAATTTTAGCTGCAGTGATGAGTACGCTATCAGCTCAATTATTAATGTGTTCTGCTGCAATTACTGAGGACTTTTATAAAGGATTCTTTCGTAAAACAGCTTCAAGCAAAGAATTAGTTTGGATTGGACGACTCATGGTTCTATTAATTTCTGTGATAGCGATTGTTATTGCACAAGATCCAAATTCTAAAGTAATGGGATTAGTATCCTATGCTTGGGCTGGTTTTGGAGCTGCATTTGGTCCAGTTGTCATACTTTCATTGTTTAACCGCAATATTAGTTCAAAGGCCGCATTATGGGGTATGATCTCTGGAGCTGTAACAGTAGTTGCATGGAGTCCGTTGATGAAATACTGGGGCTGGGAAGATTTATCAAAGCTTTATGAAATCATACCTGGATTTTTAATGTGTTCATTCATTACATTGACTTCATCAATATTTACACCAGTAAATCAACAAGTTGCAGAAAAATTTGATCAAGCACTTGCGGAATTTGAAAGCAGACGGTAAGTTTGGTTAAGCTAAATAAAAACTCCGATTTTAATTATAAAATCGGAGTTTGTTAATTTAACTTTATACTAAAGTGCGGTTAGAAATTCGCATTTCTTGGAGAACGAGGGAATGGAATTACATCACGAATATTTTGTACACCTGTGACGTAAACAATTAAACGCTCAAAACCTAAACCGAAACCTGCGTGCGGAACTGTACCATAACGACGTAAATCACGATACCACCAATAATCATCAGGATTTAACCCCATTTCAACCATTCGTTTATCTAAAATTTCTAGTCGCTCTTCACGTTGTGAACCACCAATAATTTCACCGATACCAGGAGCTAATACGTCCATTGCAGCGACTGTTTTACCATCATCGTTTAGACGCATATAGAACGCCTTAATATCTTTAGGATAATTTTTAACTACTACTGGCGATTTGAAGTATTCTTCCGCTAAATAGCGTTCATGTTCAGAGGATAAATCAATTCCCCAAGAAACAGGAAACTCAAATTCTTTGCCTGATTTTATTAATACTTCGATAGCATCAGTGTAGTCGATTTGTGCGAAGTCTGAAGCAATAAAATCTTCTAAGCGATTGATTACGTTTTTATCTACATGTTTTTCAAAGAATTTTAAATCATCTTTACGTTCATTTAATACGGCACGGAAGACATATTTCAGCATGTCTTCAGCTAATTTTGCATTATCAGCTAAATCAGCGAACGCAATTTCAGGTTCTACCATCCAAAACTCTGCTAAATGGCGAGTAGTGTTGGAGTTTTCTGCACGGAAAGTAGGACCGAAAGTATAAATTTTACTTAATGCACAGGCATAGGTTTCACCATTTAATTGTCCTGATACTGTCAAAAAAGACTCTTTGCCGAAGAAATCTTGTGAAAAATCAACCGCACCTTGGTCATTACGAGGTAAATTTTCAAGATCCAAAGTTGAAACACGGAACATCTCCCCCGCTCCTTCAGTATCAGAAGCTGTAATTAGAGGAGTAGCTACCCAATAAAAACCTTGTTCATTAAAGAAACGATGAATGGCTTGAGCTAAGCAATGACGTACTCGAGCGACTGCTCCAATGATATTAGTACGTGGACGCAAATGAGCTACTTCACGTAAGTACTCAATACTGTGACGCTTTGCTGACATTGGATAGGTTTCAGGATCTTCGACCCAGCCGACTACTTGCACATTTTCTGCTTGTAGTTCCACAGCTTGTCCCTGTGCTGGAGATTCTACTACTTTTCCTATTACAGAGACAGAGCAACCTGTAGTTAAACGTAAAATTTCACTCTCATAATTATTAATGTTGTTATTTACGATAACTTGGATTGGATCAAAACAAGAGCCATCATAAACTGATAAAAAAGACAATCCTGCTTTAGAATCACGGCGAGTGCGAATCCAACCTTGCACTTTTACCTGTTCGCCAATGTTTACTTTTCCTTGCAATACATCAACGATTGTTGCAATTTTAGCCATATCAACCTCAATTTAAAAATTTTAATAAAAACCCGCCTAGTTTACCTCAAACTCAATCAAATTACCAAAATCTATCCCTATTAAAATTTCATATCTTTCTTAATAGGTTTTGTGACGTAGTCCACAGAATTTAGATAATAATCTTGTATTTAAAAGTTTAAATGGTATAACTATATAATAATATTAGTAAATTATTTATAAAATACCATGTCTAAGATTAGAAAAGAGGATAAACTTCCGTTGCATTTAAAGCAACTAGGTAAAATTTATCGTTTGATTGAACAGTTTGAAGAAATTTCACGCATTGACTTATCTAAATTATCTCGATTAGCTCCCGCAACAATCACAGCATTAACTCGAGAATTAATAGAAAAAAAACTGATCATTGAAAGAACTGTACAAAACACAGAGGCACGGGGAAGACCTGCTGTTGGTCTGTGTGTTTCGCCATTTTATTGGCAATCGTTATGTGCGGTATTAGCAGAAAATCATTTCGATATTTTGCTTTGCGAGTTAGATGGTACGCCAATTATTCAGCGTGTTTACCCACTTAACAAAGCAAATTTAGTTCAATTAGAACAAGTATTGATTAAATGTTTGCAAAATTTTTTACTTGAAGCAAAACATAAGTTAACGCATCCTTTTGTTTTCTCGATTGCTGTTGCAGGTCAGTTGAATAAAAGTAATGGTAAATTGTATCGTTTAGGGCAATATGAATTATCGCTTGATCTTAAAGCAATATTTGAACCGCACTTTGATATTCCAGTGTTAGTGACAGAGTATTTCGAAACATGGTTATTAGCGGAAAGTACTCTAGGTACAGTTATTGGTTGTAATAATGTACTATTTCTACAAATAGATGATGTGATTAATTTAAGTGTACTTTCTCAAGGAAATATTATTTGTGCAAATAGTAAAGAGAAAATGAACATTGATAAAATGATTGTTCCTCATTTTAACCCTATTCAAAAGCAGATTAATGCACATTTGCCAGAAATACAACGCTATCAAGCAATAAATCAGATTAGCCACCAAGCAATTTGTCAGCTAGTTGATGAAATCTATCCAGATAACAAAGTTGACAATCCTGTAGATAAAATTCGCTTTTTGTGTCAAAAAGCGATTGAGGGGGAAAAAAGTGCGGTAGAAATTTTGCAACATTTCGCAGATGTGATTGCTTACTTATTAATGAACTTAATTAATCTTTTTTCGTCTAAAAAAGTAATGTTGAGTTCAGATCTTCTTACTGCGAAAGATATATTTTTACCTTATTTAAATGAACGTTTGGCAAAATTAATTGAACCAGAAAGAAAAACAGAAGTTATAACAGGGCAGTATAAGCGTAACAATACTGTCGTTATTACCGCTGGTATTAAACAGAAAATCTATGATGGTAGTTTATTGATACACTTGATGTAAAATTCTGCCATTACTTAATAAAAAATTGTGTTATCTCAAAATTTATAATGGAATCATCCTTTAGAATCTAATAGATGTATTTAGAAAAGGAGAAAAAATGAATTGTTTTTTTATTACAGGGACCGATACTAATGTGGGTAAGACGATTGCTTGTAGAGCCATAATTCAATCATTACAGCAAGCGGAAGTACAAGTTGTGGGATACAAACCTGTAGCATGTGGAGTTGAAGATCCTGTTTATTCCGATGTAAAAATAGAAAATGAAAGCGACTATAGTTCAGAGAATAATCCCGATGTATTAACATTAATTTCTTCTACGAAAGAAAATGTAACTTATCAAGATGTTAATAGTTATAGTTTTTCTAATACTATGCCAATGCTTACAACAGAAGTTCAACGTATTGACATTGATAAGATAAATCATGATTTAGCGTGCTTATTTAAAAAATATCGTTCAGTTGTTGTTGAAGGATCATATGGTTGGTTAACTCCAATTAACCAGGAATATACCTTCGCTAGCTGGGCTGAAAGTCATCGTATGCCTGTTATATTAGTTGTTGGGATTAAACAAGGTTGTATTAATCATGCTCTATTAACTGCACAGGCTATTAGACAATCAGGATTGCAGCTACAAGGTTGGATTGCCAATCGTATTAATCCTGGATTAAGTCATTACTCTGAAATTATCCGATTTTTATCTGATAAAATTGATGCGCCATTAATAGGAAAAATTCCTTATATTCACAAGCCAGAAGAACAAGAGTTAGGACAATATATTACAGGCATTGAACATTTGGTTAGAATGATTGAATAAAATTAGCCTAGAAAATATCCTTATTTTTAAGCTAATGTTTTTTATTGCACTATTCAGAGTATGTTATAAAGTGCAATAAATTAACTAATTAGCAATATTAAACACATAACGATGAAAAAAACAAAAATAACAGTTTATTTTCAAAAAAAATTATTACAAAATATGCGAAGACAAACATAAGTTTGTAAGAAGTAATCATCATATCAATGACATAATAAGGAGGAATGATGAAAAAATCACTATTAGCAGCATTAGTATTGGGTTCAACTTTAGCATTAACGAGTTGTGATAAAGATAAAGCTAATGAACATATTGAAAATGCTAAAGCAAGTGCAGTAGAAGCAAAAGAAGCTGTAGTCGAAAAAGCAGCAGAGGTCAAAGAAGCAACAGCAACAAAAATGGCAGAAGCAAAAGAAGCCGCTGTTGAAATGAAAGATGCAGCAGCTCAAAAGGCTACAGAAATGAAAGAAGCGGCAGTTGAAAAAGCAGCAGAGGCTAAAGAAGCAACTGCAACAAAAATGGCAGAAGCAAAAGAAGTCGCTGTTGAAATGAAAGATGCAGCAGCTCAAAAGGCTACAGAAATGAAAGAAGCGGCAGTTGAAAAAGCAGCAGAGGCTAAAGAAGCAACTGCAACAAAAATGGCAGAAGCAAAAGAAGCCGCTGTTGAAATGAAAGATGCAGCAGCTCAAAAAGCTACAGAAATCAAAGAAGCTGTAGTTGAAAAAGCAACAGAAGTAAAAGATGCGGCTGCTAAAAAAATAACGGAAGCAAAAGAAGCTATCAGCGATAAAGTTGAGGGTGTAAAAAAATCCGCTGAATAATTTAAATAATTCTATTTGAATAATATTCAGATTATGCAACATAAGAGTGAGTTTTTATCTCACTCTTTTATTTATTGCAATTTTTTCATTTCACTATTAATAAATTTTTGTTAATATTATTAAAACTTGGGGCTGATTTTGGATTCGACGGGATTAGCGAAGCTCAAGGTGCACGTCGAGGTGCGGTAGGCCTCGTAAATAAACCGCAAAAAAATAGTCGCAAATGACGAACAATTTGCTTTAGCAGCTTAATAACCTGCTCATAGCCTTCTCTCCCTAGCTTTCGCCCGTAAGACGGGAAATAAGAGAAGTCACCTAAAACGGGATCGCGTGGAAGCCGCAGCTATAGGATCGCAACGTTAAATTGAATAGAGCTAGTTTATTTTTCGCGTGTCTGTCCGCAGAGAATAAATGAAATTAAAGACCAGACTAAACGTGTAGTGCTGACAGTAGAGTAATTTCGGACGGGGGTTCAACTCCCCCCAGCTCCACCAAATTTTAGTTAGATAGAGTTCTATCAGATACGAAGTAGCCTTGAAAATTAATGTATTCAAGGCTTTTTTGCTTTTGTGCATTCTATACGGTCCAATCTAAATAAGCATATTTATAAATTAAGTCCTTAATTTAGCGTTCTAGATGATATAATTGACTTATTGTTAAGTACTTTAGTAATAATATAAAGTACAATCTATTTTGGTTAGTAATGAAATTTAGTAGTTATAACTCCACTGTTTTTTACAGTAAAAAGGGAACTATTTTTATAACTGTTGTTCTTAGTTAAATTAAACATGAATTGGATTGTAAATTTGAATAAAAAGTTATTTCGTATTTTCTTCTTTATTTCCGTGTTGATTATTCCGCATTATGCAGTGTCACATCCTCATGCTTTTATTGAAATGAAAAATAAAATTTTAGTCGAAAATAATCAGCTTACAGGGTTTTCTGTAGAGTGGATTTTAGATGAAGCCAGCTCAGCCTCAGTATTGTATGATTTAGCACTAGCACAGGGAAACAAAAAAGAAACACAAAAGTTAATAGATGATATTATGACTAATGTTGTGAATGAACATTATTTTAGCTATTTATTTGATAAAAAAGGAAATAAAATTAAATACAGTGCTAAGCCTAAAAATTATGGCATGAAATCAAATGGTGCGGAAGTTATGTATTTTTTTGATTTTATGCTATCGAAACCAAAAAATTTAATTAATGATACTTTTCAATTGATGACTTATGATCCCACTTATTTTGTTTCAATGTATTACGAGAAACCTACAAAAAGTGCGGTAGATTTTTCTCTATTACCAAAAAATTGTCGAGGAAAAGTTATTGAACCTAATGTAAGTGATAAAATTAGGAAATATGCATCTTCTTTAGATATTAATCAAAAAGACGAAGATTATTCTTTAGGACAAGTATTTGCTCAAAAGGTAGAAATTACATGCAATTAAAAAAACAGTTTTTTTATGTGATAGTTTTTATTTTGCTTTTATTGACCGCACTTTATTTTTTTCCTTATTTTTTTAGTCAAGTTTTATTATGGCAAAGAGAGTTTAATGGATTAATATCTGGTTATTTGCATCAAATTGAACAATCGCCGATAAGAGCAGGTAGCTTATTGATCGCTATCAGTTTTTTATATGGTATATTTCATGCCGTTGGTCCAGGACATGGAAAGTTTATTATTGCCAGTTACCTTTCTACCCATGAATCTAAATTAACAGCTAGTATGAAATTAAGTTTTCTTGCTTCTCTAGTGCAAGGGATAGTAGCTATAGCGAGTACCTCAGTAGTAGTTGTACTAATGCATTTATCTTCAAGCTATTTTAAATTAAGTCAGCTTTGGTTAGAAAGAATTGCATTTGGGTTGCTTTTTTTACTCGGATTATATTGGATTTATCAAGGTGTTAGAAACCTATGGCGTCAATTTACTTATAAGTTATCTAAGCCTATGATCAATAAAATTTATGAGCTTAAACCTATGTTAAATAACCAAAGTGCAGTTTTAAAAAAACATAAAATTATTGATTATCATCAAAATTGTAGCTGTGGTCATCAGCATTTGCCGAGTAGCCAACAATTAGAAGAAGCTACTAACGTTAAGTCACAACTTTTAATGATTTGCAGTATTGGCATGCGTCCTTGCTCGGGGGCTATTTTTATTTTATTCCTTTCTTATATGTTGAAACTATATTCATGGGGAATGCTATCAGCTTTAGCAATGGCAGTGGGTACGGGGATTACTTTATCAGCGTTTGCACTTTTAGTAAGGTATGCTCGCTTGGGTGCAATTCGATTGGGGCAATTTTATGCTTTATCAGCAAAAAAACAAGTTTTAATCAGTATCACAATTAAAATTGTAATTGGCTTTATTTTGGCGTTTACTGCAGTGACATTAATTTATAGTACAATCCTACCAACAAAAGGCGGAACAATATTATTAGGATACTAAATAGTAACGACACTATTGATTAATTAGAGAATATAAGAAGTAAAAAAATTAAAGCCCACAAGGAGGGTATGGGCTTAAATTCTTTTGGTTTGATCAGCTTTTATAAAAGGAGACAAATAAAAACTATCCAAAAGATAAAAATAAACTGGCTCCTCCTGCTGGACTTGAACCAGCGACATATGGATTAACAGTCCACCGTTCTACCGACTGAACTAAGGAGGAAGAATTCTGTATCCTGTATCACAAGGAATAGGCTCGCTATAGTAATGACATTGTATAGTATTGTCAATAGTTAAACTAAAAAAATTTTAAAATTTATTTTTTTATTTTATCTTAATTTATATCCACAGAAGCTGTGGATAACTCTGTTAATTTCTTTTTAGAAAATAATCTAAGTCCTTATAAAAAAGGACTTCTTTGCAATTCTAGTCTAAATTGGTTGCAAAATATCATTTTCTTATTTTTCAATTAGTTATAAAAAATCTAGTAAAATTTTTTAAATTTTTTTTTAGTTTTATTGCTGTAATCTCTTGACAGAGATAAGTCTGTGTAAAACTTGATTTTTTAGTTGCTATTGTAAACAAAAAATTATGATAAAATAACCGCACTTTATTTCGAGATAATATTATGGCACAAAGAATCAACAGTAAACCTTTCATTTTGCATTCAGACTTTTCACCATCAGGTGATCAGCCACAAGCTATTAAAAAATTAGTGGAGAATTTAAATGACGGATTAGCTCATCAAACTTTATTAGGAGTAACAGGATCAGGTAAAACTTTTACTATTGCTAATGTGATTGCTACTTTAAATCGGCCTGCGATGTTACTCGCTCCAAATAAAACGCTAGCAGCACAACTTTATGCTGAAATGAAAGCCTTTTTCCCTGAAAATGCAGTTGAGTATTTTGTATCTTATTATGATTACTATCAACCAGAAGCTTATGTGCCAAGCAGTGATACTTTTATTGAAAAAGACGCTTCGATTAACGATCAAATTGAACAAATGCGATTGTCAGCTACTAAGTCTTTCTTAGAACGACGCGATACGATAGTAGTTGCATCAGTTTCAGCAATTTATGGGTTAGGTGATCCTGATAGCTATTTAAAAATGATGCTACATTTACAGTCAGGAGCAATTATTAGTCAACGTCAAATTTTGGCGAAATTAGCAGAGTTACAATATACACGTAATGATCAGTCTTTTCAGCGTGGTATGTTTCGAGTACGGGGAGAAATTATTGATATTTTTCCTGCAGAGTCTGATGATAGAGCTGTACGTATAGAGTTATTTGATAATGAAATTGAGCGACTCAGTTTGTTTGACCCACTTACTGGAACAAATTTTGGTGCTGTACCTCGTTATACTATTTATCCAAAAACGCATTATGTAACACCAAGAGAACGAATTTTAGATGCGATTGAAAAAATAAAGTTAGAGTTGGCTCAACGGCGACGAGATTTGTTAGCAAATAATAAATTACTAGAAGAGCAACGGCTGACTCAGCGGACTCTATTTGATATTGAAATGATGAATGAATTAGGCTATTGCTCTGGAATAGAAAATTATTCACGTTATTTATCAGGACGTAATGAAGGTGAACCACCGCCAACTCTATTTGATTATATTCCATCAGATGGTCTATTAATTATTGACGAGTCTCATGTAACAGTACCACAAATTGGAGGCATGTATCGCGGTGATCGCTCAAGAAAAGAAACTTTAGTGGAATATGGTTTTAGATTACCTTCCGCACTAGATAATCGTCCATTACGTTTTGAAGAGTTTGAACATCTTGCACCCCAAACGATTTATGTATCGGCTACACCAGGCCCTTATGAATTAGAAAAATCAGGTACAGAGATTATTGATCAAGTTGTACGCCCAACGGGTTTACTTGATCCTGAAATTGAAATTCGCCCCGTTACAATTCAAGTAGACGATTTGCTTTCGGAAGCTAAGCAAAGAGCGGTTAAAAATGAGCGAGTTTTAGTTACAACATTGACTAAACGAATGGCAGAAGATTTAACTGATTATTTAGAAGAACATGGAGTCAGGGTGCGTTATTTACATTCTGATATTGATACAGTAGAACGAGTTGAGATTATTCGCGATTTACGTCTAGGTGAATTTGATGTTTTAGTAGGAATTAACTTACTGCGTGAGGGATTAGATATTCCTGAAGTATCACTAGTAGCGATTTTAGATGCTGATAAAGAAGGATTTTTGCGTTCAGAACGTTCTCTTATCCAAACTATTGGACGGGCCGCTCGAAATTTAAATGGAAAAGCGATACTTTATGCTGATAGTATTACTAAATCAATGCAAAAAGCGATCAGTGAAACAGAACGCCGACGCCAAAAACAAATGGAATATAATGCGAAGAAAGGTATAGTGCCACAAGCATTGAACAAAAAAGTAGGTGAATTACTCGATGTGGGGCAAGGTACAAATTATAAGGCTAAAAATAAACAACGTTTACAAAAAGTGGCAGAACCGACCGCACTTTATCAACCGAAAAATGTGAAAGAATATCAACAACAAGTTAAAAAATTGGAGCAACAAATGTACAAATATGCTCAAGATTTGGAGTTTGAAAAAGCAGCTAGCATCCGAGATCAATTGCATGAACTGAAAGAAAAATTCATTTCAGAGTAAGGATAAAACTAAAATATTAATTATATGTTATGGAACAGATTTAGATGGTGCGACTAGCTGGACTCGAACCAGTGCCCCCCACCATGTCAAGGTGGTGCTCTAACCAACTGAGCTATAGTCGCATTTTGAATTGGCGTAATAATATAAGGTTTTAAGCTTAACGACAAGGCATTTTTTGATTTTTTAGTTCATTTGTTAGAAAAATAATCAGTAGTTTATTTCATTTATAAATTTTTTCTATTTTGTGATCTCGATCATATTTTATTTTAGGCGTATAATAAGAGCAGTTTTATTATAGGCTGATTTTGGCTATTAGGCCTGAGTAAATGTTTTTAATTAAATCATGAAATTGATGGAGTACATAATGTCTAGAAGACTAAGAAGAACCAAGATCGTATGCACTATGGGGCCTTCAACGGATCGCGGCAATAATTTAGAAAAAATTATTGCTGCTGGTGCAAACGTTGTTCGTATGAATTTTTCTCACGGCACGCCTGAAGATCATATTAATCGTGCTGAGCGAGTGCGTGAAATTGCGAAAAAATTAGGTAAAACAGTTGCCATTCTAGGTGATTTGCAAGGTCCTAAAATTCGTGTTTCTACTTTCAAGGAAGGTAAAATTTTCTTAAATATTGGTGATAGATTTGTTTTGGATGCTCAATTACCAAAAGGCGAAGGTACACAAGAAGCCGTTGGATTAGATTATAAGACTTTACCACAAGATGTTGTTCCTGGTGATATTTTGTTGTTAGATGATGGACGTGTTCAACTTAAAGTCTTAGAAACTCAAGGTTCAAAAGTATTCACTGAAGTAACAGTAGGTGGTCCTCTTTCTAATAATAAAGGAATTAATAAATTAGGCGGTGGTTTATCTGCGGATGCGTTAACTGAAAAAGATAAAGCAGATATTATTACAGCGGCACGTATTGGTGTTGATTATTTGGCTGTTTCTTTCCCTCGTTCAAGTGCTGATTTAAATTATGCTCGTCAATTAGCAGAAGAAGCAGGTTTGAATGCAAAAATTGTTGCAAAAGTTGAGCGTGCTGAAACTGTAATCGATGACGAAGCAATGGATGATATTATTTTAGCATCTGATGTAATCATGGTTGCTCGTGGTGATCTAGGTGTTGAGATTGGCGATCCTGAGTTAGTTGGTGTACAGAAAAAACTAATTCGTCGTTCTCGTCAATTAAATCGAGTTGTTATTACAGCGACTCAAATGATGGAATCGATGATAAGCAATCCAATGCCTACTCGTGCTGAAGTGATGGATGTTGCTAATGCTGTATTAGATGGTACAGATGCAGTGATGTTATCTGCTGAAACTGCAGCGGGACAATATCCATCTGAAACTGTAGCTGCAATGGCGAAAGTATGTTTGGGTGCAGAAAAAATGCCAAGTATTAATGTTTCTCGTCATCGCTTAGATAAGATCTTTGAAACGACAGAAGAAACAGTTGCAATGTCAGCAATGTTTGCTGCTAATCATATGAAAGGCGTAGCAGCGATTATTGCAATGACTAACTCAGGTAGAACTGCAAGATTGATGTCTCGTATTAGTTCTGGATTGCCAATTTTTGCCCTATCACGTAAACAAGAAACATTGAATTTATGTGCATTGTATCGTGGTGTTGTGCCAGTTCATTTCGATAAGGAAAGTCGTACTATTGAAGGTGTAAGAGTGGCGATTAGCTTATTGAAAGATAAAGGTTATTTAATGAGTGGTGATTTAGTATTAGTGACTCAGGGAGATGCTATTACTTCTGGACCTACAAATACTTGTCGTGTTCTAGTAGTAGAATAAAAAATTAAATAAATTCGCCTTACAATGTTAAGGCGATTTTTTTTGATTAGTATTAGCTGTTGACTGTGACAAAATTATTACGATTAATGGAGCAATTATGAATAAAGAATTAGAGAAAATCCAACAAGCACAAGATCTTTATAATCAATGGGTTGAGTTATTACCCGAATTAGAAAAAAGCTTTGAACAGTGGAAAAAAGCAACAGATATAATCGAACAATTAGGAAAATTTTACTTTAGTGATAAATGGAGAGATCTTCATGATAATGCAGATCAATATAAAATAGATACTAAAGGCAACTATAGTGTGCTATCAGAGGATGCAGTTTGGAATGCGGTTCATGAGAAAAGAGAGCTTGATTTGCAATGGTTAAAAGCTATAGTTGCTAAATTAGATTGATGTTTCAATTGAAAGTGCGGTCAGTTTTGTCGTTTTTTATGACCGCCATGAATGTTTAATAATTTAAGCTTTAATTCTTGCTTGATTGCTTTTCTTTATAGTTTACCCCCTAAATTTATTGTTTTTACTTAATATGTATAATTTTAGGGGGCATGTAAAGTTAAAATTTGTAATCTAAACCTAGTCGCATTGTTCTTCCTGGCGCTGTATTCAGTCCCATATTATTAGTGTCTAAATAATAACGATTAAATAAATTATCAATATTAAAACTGAGTTTTAGATTGTTAGTTACTTGATAATTAGCATATAAATCTACTAATGAATAAGGATTCCATTCAATACTAGAAGTATTTTGGAAACGCATAGAAGATAGCACGGGTACGAAGCGTTTACTATAATAGCTATAGCGACCACCAATGTCTAATTTATTATCTAACCATCTAGTTCCTAAAGTTAAGTGTGTAGTGAGTTTTGGTGGTACTTGATTATTCAAGTTACTACGGTGAATAGATGTCACACATTCAGTTTGATTTAAACAGAAATTGACTTTTGTATAATAAGTGGTTGCAAGTTTTGCATAGAATTTCTGCATATCAAAATAAGCTGAGCTTTCTAAACCATAAAATTTTGCACTATAAATATTGATAGTTTGTGTCGTGCCATTATCTGTATTAGTGCGAGTTAGATAGTCTCGAATATTATTTTGGAAATAACTAAGTTTGAAACCAGCAACATTTTCACTATTAGCAATATTTTCAAAAAATAAATTTAAACCGACTTCCCAGTTATTTGTGCGTTCTGGTTTAAGTTGATCTAAATTATTTTCCGTATTTTGCATACTCCAACCTTTTGTACCTTGAAATAAGCTAGGGGCCTTAATTGCACGAGCGTGTTTAAGATAGAATTGAATACCTTGAGGCAAGTCTAGACTTAGCATTGCGATAGGTGAAAACCCGTTTATTTTTATTGGTTGCTGATATTCAAAAGTTGTTTTATTTTTCCCTGTAGTTGGATCGAGATCACCAAATTTTACTAATGGTTGATAATCTTGAATAGTTGTATCCGTATAACGTAATCCTATGTCTGCTTTCAATAAAGAAAAAATAGGGTAATGTGCGTTCATAAAGAGACTTTTTTCAATGCGTTTTCCTCTACGAATATATAAAGGAGCGATAGCGTCATCGGGGTAGCCTTTTTCTTTCACTCTTGCTTGAGCATCTTTTGGTAAATCCAATAGTTCATGACTATAACTAAAGCTGTAATTTAATTTCATTGGTTTTGAATTTAGATTAAATACAGTGCTGTTTTTTAAATTTAGACCCCATTGTTTTAAATCAGAAAAATGGGCATGGCGACTTGAACGAGAATAGCCATATTCTTCTAAAAACGGAGTAAAGTTTGACGAATCTACATGGGTATAGTAAGTATTTAAATCAAAGTCAACAAACGGAGTGTTAGGATTATAATGATAGCCAAAATTGTAACTATTGACTTTAATTTCAGTACCTTCACCTTGCAATGCACCAAAGGCTCTGAAATTTAAAATTGAAGGCATAATTTCACCAAATTCGCTGTGATAGCGGTTATAGCCTAAACTAATACGGTGATTACCATAGTATAAGTTTGTTTTTGCTAAAAAAGAGCGGTTGTTTTGTGACGTATTTAATGCTTCTTCTCCTGGACGATACAGCGTGCTGTGATTCTCTTTGAATTTAATTTTACCTACTGTAATGCCTTCTTTAGTTATGGATTTATAGGTTGGATAATCATAAACAGTAATGCCATTCGCTTCTTTTTCTTGATCTGTAATTTCAGATAATGAATTCTTGCCTAATTTTTTGAGAACGTCTGCAACGTCATAATTAAAACTTTCATCTTCAGATGTCTTCTGATGTTCTTTGATTTCAGGTAGTTGACCATGCCGTCCAACAAAATAATTCCCTTGCTTGCGTTTTGCATAAGCTAATACTACGTCACCATGTTCCCATTTTTTTGCAAAAGCAACACTGAAATTGTAAGAGTTAAAGTGCGGTGACTTTGACGAATAATTTGCATTAGGTGAATAAGTTTGAGTTTCACATAAACCCGCAGCGTTTTTGCCGCAATCTGCGATATAACGAGTTTGATAACCACCTTTTGTATAATAAGCAGGTGGTGAAACAGTATTATCCATTGTACCTAATCGAAGACGAATACCCCAATCTTTATCTGTAGGAATAATATCTTTCCAATCAATCGTTTTCATTCGAATAACACCACCTATCGCACCTGTAGCATCAGCTTCCATTGAAGCTCCTTTCTCAATTTCTACATTGCTAATTAGATCGGGATCTAAATAAGTACGGCTTGATGAACCAGCATAACCTTGCCAAGATGGTACTGATTGCATAGCATTATCAACAATAACAGGTACGCGTCCTTCGTTAGCAATACCTCGAATATTGACAGATAATGCACCGCTGTTACGTTTATTACCAGCAATTACTCCAGGTACTCCAGTTAAAAAATCTCCAACAGAAGAACCTCTAAATTTATTGATATCTGATTGATCTAAGTAGGAATAAGATCCTGATTTTACATAACTTTTAAGATTATGCTCATCATAAACAGTATTTGATGAACGAACAATAATTTCATCTAATTTATATGGAGTTGATGATTGAGCATAAGATATGCTAAAAGCAGCATTTGCTAAAAATAATAAACTAATGCTAGTTAAATGTTTGGACATTTTATTTACCTTTGGTTATAAATTAAACAATTAGTTGAGAATTATATCAACTCAATACTATAAGATCATCAAATTATTTGTTTCAATGTAAAAAAAAGACCGCTCTTTATCTTAAAGAGCGGTCAGTTTTACAAAGAAATTATAATATGAATTAGGCTAGTTCAGCACGCAATTTTTTAGTAACTTCAACCATTACTTTTAATTGCTCGATCGTTTCTATCCAGCCACGAGTTTTAAGACCGCAGTCTGGATTTACCCATAGACGCTCTTTTGGTACAACTTTTAATGCTTTACGTAGCAAATGTTCAATTTCTTCTGGTTTAGGTACACGTGGACTGTGAATATCGTAAACGCCAGGACCAATATCATTTGGATATTTAAAATCAGCAAACGCCGTTAATAATTCCATATCTGAGCGAGAAGTTTCAATAGTAATTACATCTGCGTCCAATCCTGCAATTGCAGGTAAAATATCGTTAAATTCAGAATAACACATATGAGTGTGGATTTGAGTGTCATCTTGCACTCCCATATAACTCAAACGGAAAGCTTCTCCTGCCCACTGTAAATAGTCATCCCAATCTGTACGTTTCAGCGGTAGACCTTCACGAATTGCAGGCTCGTCAATTTGAATTACTTTAATTCCTGCTTTCTCTAGATCCAATACTTCATCAGAGAGAGCAACGCCAATTTGTTTACAAACAACAGAACGAGGAATATCGTTACGAACAAAAGACCACTGTAAAATTGTGACAGGTCCTGTTAGCATGCCTTTCATTACTTTCTGAGTTAGGCTTTGTGCATAGGTTGACCAGCGAACAGTCATCGCTTCAGGACGAGCTACATCACCATAAATTACAGGCGGTTTAACGCAACGTGAACCATAACTTTGTACCCAACCGAATTTAGTGAAAGCAAAACCATCTAATAACTCGCCAAAATATTCCACCATATCATTGCGTTCAGCTTCACCGTGAACTAAAACGTCTAAATCAAGTTCTTCTTGACGACGCACTACATATTCAATTTCTCTTTTCATCGCTGCTTCATAATCTGCCTCACTTAAAGCTCCTTTCTTGAAAGCAGCTCGAGCTTGGCGAATTTCACTAGTTTGTGGGAAAGAACCAATATTTGTAGTTGGCAATAGCGGTAATTTTAGCCATGCATTTTGTTTTTCGATGCGTTGTGCGAAAGGTGATTTTCGACGATCAGCACCTACAGGAAGATTAGCTAAACGCTGTGCTACTTCTGTGCGATGAATTTCTGAACTATTTTTTCTAGTTTCAGCTGCATTTTGACTCGCAATTAACTCAGCTTTTACTGCATCACGACCTTGCTCAAGTGCGGTTTTAATAACAGATAATTCTTGTACTTTTTGTAGAGTAAAAGCTAACCAATTGTACAATTCAGGCTTGTTGGCTTGGAGTTGTGTTTCTACCGATAAATCATAAGGTGTATGCAATAATGAACAACTCGGTGCAATCCATAAACGATCACCAAATTTTGCTTTGAGCGGTTCAACAAAATCCAATATAGCGTTTAGATCTGCTCGCCAAATATTACGTCCATCAATTATTCCTACAGATAAAACTTTATTATAATCTGTAAAAGCAGATAATTGTTCTGGGCTACGTATTAAATCAATATGTAATCCCTCTACAGGTAAACTTTTTAATAAATCTGCATGTTCTGCTACTGAACCGAAATAAGTTGCGAGTAATAATTTAGCTTGTACTTTTTCTGAGAGTAATTGATAAACTGTTTTATAAGCTTCAAGCCATTGTGATGGTAGATCTACCGCTAATGCTGGTTCATCAATTTGTATCCATTCAACACCTTCTGCACTGAGAGCATTCAAAATTTCCACATAAACTGGTAATAATTTATCTAATAAATCAAAGCGATTGAAAGATTGCCCTTTTTCTTTGCCCAAGAAAAGGAATGTTAATGGACCAACAATAGTAGGTTTAACTGTAAAACCCAAGGCTTTTGCTTCACGGATTTGGTTTATATAATGAGTAGGGTTTGCTTTAAATTCAGTATTGAGTTGAAATTCTGGCACTAAATAATGATAGTTTGTATCAAACCATTTAGTCATTTCAATAGCGAATTGATCCTTATTTCCGCGAGCTAGTTGAAAATATTGATCTAAACTTAATTTCTGACTATCGAAACCAAAACGTGTAGGAATTGCTCCTGTTGCTACTTGTAAATCTAAGATATGATCATATAATGTAAAATCAGCTACAGAAACATAATCAGCATTAGCATTTGCTTGGTGTCTCCAGTTAATTTCGCGTAAACTCTTTGCAATATCTTGTAAATCTTGTTCAGTGATATCTCCACGCCAATAACGTTCTTGTGCAAATTTAAGCTCACGTTTTGCTCCTACACGTGGGAAACCAGATAAATGAAATGTTGTCATGCTAAGCTCCTTATTATTTATATTAAATTTTGAATAAAATAGACGTCTAAACGTCTTATTGAAATTATAATGCCCAAATAAAGATCATCATGCAATATCATAATTTTCACAAATTATATGAATAAAATTAATATATATTGATTAAATTAAAAAATAAGATAAAAAATAACCGCACTTTTGATGATTTACAGTGAAAGAGTAGTATTTTTTACGTTATAATTTGCGGAGTTCCACTTTAATTATGAATATATTTAATGAATATGACTTTTCTTGAGCTACGCCACCTAAAAACTCTGTTAGCACTGAAGGAGACGGGAAGTGTGTCGATGGCTGCAAAACGAATACATCTTACTCAGTCTGCATTATCACATCAGATAAAATTATTGGAAGATCAATTTGGTTTGCCTTTATTTGAACGTAAAACTCAACCGTTACATTTCACAGTGGCAGGCGAACGTTTGATTAACTTAGCAAATGAGATTTTACCGAAAGTTGCTGAGGCAGAACGAGATTTATCTCGTGTTAAGCAGGGCGAAGCTGGAGAGTTACGTATTGCTGTAGAATGTCATACTTGTTTTGATTGGCTAATGCCTGCAATGGATAGCTTTCGCCAACACTGGCCTTTAGTTGAATTAGACATTGTATCTGGATTTCATACAGATGCAGTTGGATTGTTACTATCACACAGAGCGGATTGGGCAATACTATCAGAGATAGAGGAAACAGAGGGGATAATTTACAAACCACTGTTTTCTTATGAAATGGTTGGTATTTGTGCAAAAGATCATCCTTTAGCAACAAAAGACATTTGGTGTGCAGAAGATTTTATTGATCAAACTTTAATTACTTATCCTGTACCAGATGACATGTTGGATTTATTACGTAAAGTGTTGCAACCAAAAGGGATTAATCCTAATCGACGTACTAGTGAATTGACTATTGCGATTATTCAGTTAGTGGCTAGTAAGCGGGGTGTTGCTGCATTACCTTTTTGGGCAGTTAAACCTTATTTAGAGCGTGGTTATGTAGTAGCAAAAAGAATTACAGAACGAAAATTGTATAGTAATTTATATGCAGCAATTCGAGAAACAGATCAAAATACCGCCTTCGTTGAAGATTTTTATGAAACTGTAAAGTCACAAAGTTTTTCTACTTTACCTGGTTTGTCCGTATTGTCGTAACGAAGCTTTTGATTTTGTCTTATAGTTATTTACCCTACAATATAATAATAGATAAGTATTGTTTTTAATTTAATCATAGTGTTATCTATTATAATTAGAACTATGCAACTAATCTCATTAATTTATTAGATTTAATTTGATGAATAATATTAGTAATAACGCCTATAATCGGTAATTGAGAACTATCAGAGATCCTTATGGAATTCATTTTTGCATTAAGTGGAAGGAAAATAAACTCGCTTTCTTTATCACTAATTAATTCGTAGACAGAAAAACCTTGTTTTGATGCTATTACAACTAAATCGCCAGTTGATAATCGTTCATTTTGTTCAACAATAAGTATATCTCCCTCTTCAATTCCCCATGCGATCATATTAGGTTTTTTTACTTGAATGAAGCAAGTTTTAGTTGGATGTTTAATACAGTAAAGATTTAAATCCAATTTTTTACTAAAAGGACTAGCTATCTGTTCGTTATCAGAATAAAAAGGGATTGGACAATAAGAAAAGGGTAGCTTTTTTTGCATTGCTATATTTGCTATTGGTTTCATCATAAAATCCTCTTTTATAATTTTTAAATTGATTAAACTTAAGCTGGTTATTTATACAGTTAAAAATGATACTGTTTTTATATACAGCAGTCAACAAAATATTAGTACTTTTTTATTAATATAATTATTTTTAAAGATATGAATAAATTTTAAAATTTATTTAGTAAAAAACAAAAAAATTATATTTTCTATTTTCTTTAATAAAAAATTAAGCTATCTTTATAACCTTAATTTAGGTGGGTCATCTCTTGATCTAGTGATTAACACAACATTGTATAATTATTATGAATTCTTCTCGTTTATATTCGTTATTTTTTCATGGCAATTTAGTTAAGCGTATTGCTATGGGTTTGGTTCTAGGTGTCGTGCTAGCGTTAATATCTCCACTTTTTGAGGGAGTACTAGGTTTCAATATTGCAGAAAAAGCAGGTTTTCTAGGAACTATTTTTGTTCGTTCATTACGTGCTGTCGCTCCAATTTTGGTATTTTTATTAGTGATCGCTGCTATTGCCAATAAGCAAATTGGTTCAAAAAGCAATATGAAATCCATTATTGTTTTGTATTTGTTAGGCACTTTTTTAGCAGCTCTTACAGCTGTTATAGCTAGTTTTGCTTTTCCAACGACTATTGCACTGGTTACAAAAGAAGATTCTCTTTCAGCACCGAGTGAAGTATCAGAAGTGTTGGGTAGCTTAGTATTAAATGTAGTGGATAACCCAGTGAATGCATTATTTAATGCAAACTTTATTGGTATTTTAGCTTGGGCAATTGGATTAGGTATTGTATTACGTCATGCTTCAGTTAACACAAAACAAGTCATGAATGATTTTGCTGAAGGCGTATCGAAGATTGTTCACTTTATTGTTAGTTTTGCTCCGATTGGGGTTTTTGGTCTGGTATCTCAAACTTTAGCGGATAAAGGTTTAAGTGAGTTATGGAACTATGTTCAGTTATTATTGGTATTGATCGGTTCTATGCTCTTTACGGCTTTTGTGATTAATCCGATTTTAGTTTATTGGAAAATTCGCCGTAATCCTTACCCACTAATTTGGACTTGTATCTGTGAAAGTGGATTGCCAGTATTTTTTACTCGTAGCTCGGCTGCAAACATCCCTGTAAATATGGAATTAGCAAAACGATTAAATCTTGATGAAGAAACTTATTCTGTTTCAATTCCACTAGGTGCCTCAATCAATATGGCGGGAGCTGCTATCACAATTACTGTGTTAACTTTAGCCGCAGTAAATACACTCGGTATTCAAGTTTCATTTGGTACTGCACTCTTGTTAAGCGTTGTTTCTAGTATCTGTGCTTGTGGTGCTTCAGGTGTTGTTGGTGGATCATTGCTTTTAATTCCATTAGCCTGTAGCTTGTTTGGTGTTTCAAATGATATTGCAGCACAAGTTATTGGGGTTGGCTTTATTATTGGAGTATTGCAAGATTCTGTAGAGACAGCGTTAAACTCTTCAACAGATGTTGTTTTCACGGCAGCAGTTTGTATATCTGAACAAGGATCGAATAAAATTTAATAGGTTTTCAATTAATATAAAGCAGATTGAAAAGTCTGCTTTTTTTATACTCTTGAAAAGTACAGCTGGATTTATTAGACTTTAAAATCTATTGTGATTGATTTTAATTATTAATTAGGAGAACAAAATGGAATTATCTATTGCTACCATATTGTTTTTATTGCTAGTTGCTTTCATTCTTTATTCTACCCTTAAAACTGTACCTCAAGGTTATCATTGGACAATTGAACGATTTGGACGTTACATTCGTACTCTGACACCTGGATTGAATTTTGTTGTGCCTTTCGTTGATCGAGTGGGACGCAAAATTAATATGATGGAACAAGTTTTAGATATTCCATCTCAAGAAGTCATTTCAAAAGATAATGCCAACGTTTCGATTGATGCAGTATGCTTTGTACAAGTGATTGATGCTCGTAGTGCGGCTTATGAAGTTAACCATTTAGAGCAGGCAATCATCAACTTAACCATGACAAATATTCGTACGGTATTAGGTTCGATGGAACTGGATGAAATGTTGTCACAGCGAGATAATATTAATAGTCGTTTATTAGCTATTGTAGATGAAGCTACCAATCCTTGGGGAGTTAAAGTAACTCGTATCGAAATCCGAGATGTACGTCCACCACAAGAACTCATTGCTGCAATGAATGCACAAATGAAAGCAGAACGTAATAAACGAGCCGATATTTTAGAGGCTGAAGGGGTACGTCAGGCAGAAATTCTGCGTGCAGAAGGAGAAAAACAATCTCGTATTTTGAAAGCTGAAGGAGAACGACAAGAAGCCTTTTTACAAGCAGAAGCTCGTGAACGTGCAGCACAAGCAGAAGCTAAAGCAACTCAAATGGTTTCTGATGCGATTACTAGTGGTGATACAAAAGCGATTAACTATTTTATTGCTCAAAAATACACTGAAGCATTAAGAGATATCGGTAGTTCACAAAATAGCAAAGTGGTTTTGATGCCTTTAGAAGCAGCTAATTTAATTGGTTCAGTTACAGGAATTGCTGAATTACTAAAAGGAGATAAAAGCTCACAACATTGATTACATTAAAATAAATCAGTAAATAGTGCGGTAGATTTTTACTAAGTTTAAATCTATAAAGGAGATGATATGGAATGGTTGACAAGTTGGACTGCGTGGCATTGGCTGATCTTAGGATTGGTATTGCTAATTGCTGAAATTATGATGCCAGGAGTTTTTTTGTTATGGTGGGGATTAGCTGCTATTGTAATTAGTGGAGTAAGTTTAGCATTACCTAGTATACCTATTTCTATAATTTTGACCTGTTATGCTTTATTAGCAATAGCATTAAGCCTTGTTTGGTGGTACTACCAACATAATAAAGATAAAGCAGATCAACATCACACTTCTTTAAATCAACGAGATCATGCCATGATTGGTACGAGAGGAGTAGTGCAGGAAATTAATCAAAATAATATAGGTAGAGGACATTTTGGTGATACTACTTGGCGAGTGAAAGGAAACTATTTGCGAGTTGGCGATATTGTTGAAGTAATTAGCGTAGATGGTATTACATTATTAGTTCAAAAAGTGGAAAATAACGTAGATAAACAAGGAGAAATACGATGAAGCACTTAGTTATTTTTGCTCACCCTGATAATAAACAGAGTTTTAATCGTGCTATTTTGCAAGAAGTTATCAATGCAACAGAGGAAATGTCTGCTGAACTAATTTTACGCGATTTATATGTGATGAAATTCAATCCAGTGCTATGTTTTGAAGAGTTGCAAGGAGCAAATCAAAAAATAACTCCTGCCGAAATTCGTCACGAACATCAGTTAATTGATCAAGCTGATTTAATTACAGTAATTTATCCATTATGGTGGATGGGATTTCCTGCAATTTTAAAAGGTTATTTAGATAGAGTACTAAGTCACGGTTTTGCTTATAAAACAGAAAATGGAGTATCAGTTGGTTTATTGCACGGTAAAAAAATGCAACAGTTTGTTACTATTGGTAATGATTTAGAAAAATATCATAGTGCGGGATTTGATCGTTCTTTACGTGATTGTTTAGTCGAGGGGCTATTTAATTTCTGTGGTATTTCTGATATTAAACATTGTTTTTTTGGTGGAGTACACGCTGTTAATAATAAAGAACGTCAGGCTATGCTTGATCAAGTTAAATCAATAACAAAACAAAATTTAGCGGCACTCAATTCTTCGGAATCAATTCAAAGTGCGGTTAAAAATAAGGAAGAAAGTAGTGAATAGCGATAATTTAAATGCTTTTTCTTTAGTCAGCCGTTTGTTTGGGAACTTATTTTACCGACAACCAACGGATTCTATTTTGACAGATGTTTTTGTTTGGCTACAGCAGCAAGGATTGAGTCATATTTGGGCATTGGCTACAGATTCTCAGTCTGAACAGGCTCTGAAAAACTTGCAAATAAAAATCGATTTATCTTTATTAGATCAAGAATATAGTACGTTATTTTTAGGTCATAAAGCAAAAGTCAGTCCACTCATTTCAAGTTATGGTATTAATGTTACAGAGTTTGTACAATTTAGAGCTATACGAGCTATGCAACCTTTGGAAAATCCAGATCATTTTGGTTTACTGTTATTAACAGCTTCTTGGTTAGAAGATAATGTTTCTTCAAGTGAAGCTCAAAAGGAATTGTTTGAACGCTTTTTATTGCCTTGTGCTAGTCAATTTTTGTTGCAAGTAGAAAAACACGCTACATTGCCTTTTTATCTTTCATTAGCTTTATTAACGAGAGAAATTTTAGCAGCGATGGCAGATGAATTAGATGAAGTTGATAATGGCTAAATTAATGCCGTAAGCAATAATTAAAGTGCGGAAAAAAAGATCATTTTGACCGCACTTTTGCGTACTAATATTATTTTTTATCGTATAGATTAATATCGTTTTCATTTGGTCGAGTTTTAAAACGACGATGTAACCACATATACTGGGGAATTGCTTGCATGATTTCTTTTTCTACTATCTGATTCATGCGAGTAGCAATCTCAACTTCATTGTGTAAATCAGAAAAATCCACAGGAGCAGAAATTTTAACTGTATAACCAGAGCCATCTTCGTTACGTAAAGGGCTAAATGGGATTACTTTACTTTGTGGTGAAGCTTTTAGTAAATAAGCACTACCAGTCGTTGTGGCAGCATGTTGCACAGCAAAAAAAGGGACAAACACAGAATTTTTTCGCCCATAGTCATGATCAGGGGCGTACCAAATAATTTCACCGTTACGTATAGCTTTAATCATGCCTCGCAGATCTTTACGATCTAACATATATTTGTTTGAACGTAATCGTCCACGAGTTTGTAGCCAATCCATTAGTGGATTATTGTTTGGACGATAAACACCAACTCCTGGTTGATGAATGCCGACAATTCTTGCACCTAACTCAAGAGTTAAAAAATGTACTCCAACGAAAATTACACCCTCTTTTATATGTTCAATTAAGTAAGATAATCCTTCAATTTTAGACCATTTTTTTATTCTTTTATCTGACCAAAACCATGCCATGCCAGTTTCTATAATTGCCATACCAACTGATTCTAAGTTTGATTGTAGAAGTTGCTCAATTTTTTTTTGATCAAAATCAGGAAAGCAAAGTTGTAAATTGCGACGAGCGATTTCTATACGGCGTTGACCAAAACGAAATTTTGTGAATAAAAAACCTAATTTAGAGCCTATTTTTAATAAAATGGAATAGGGGAGTAATAAGATAATACGCCATATAACCAAACCTAGCCAAAAAAACCAATATTTAGGCTGTAAAAAATAAAATTGAAACTTAGGAGTTGATATTTTTGCCATAATTAATACAACAATAATAAATTTGAAAGTATGTAGTTTAACGGAATTTTTATAAAATAGCACAATTTGGTGTCGAATTGTTATTTATTTGGAAAAAGTGCGGTGATTTTGCTTAAAGTTTTATAAATTATATAAATACCAGTATAATGTGGCGGATCAATTAAAATATTTAGGAATTGAAGCTAATGAAAATAATGTCTTTTAATATTAATGGACTAAGAGCTAGACCTCATCAATTAGAAATGATTATTGAGCAATACCGTCCTGATGTATTGGGATTGCAGGAAATTAAAGTGGCTGATGAAGATTTTCCTCATCATTTAGTTGAGGATCTAGGCTATCATGTTTATCATCACGGTCAAAAAGGGCATTATGGTGTTGCATTACTATTAAAACAAAAACCTGTAATAGTAAACAAAGGCTTTCCTGCAGATCAGCAAGATGCACAAAAACGCATTATTATGACTCAATTAGAGACAGATTTTGGCTTGCTTACTGTGATCAATGGTTATTTCCCCCAAGGAGAAAGTCGTCATCATGAAACAAAATTTCCTGCAAAAGAAAAATTTTATGCAGATTTACAACATTATCTAGAATATTGTCATTGCAAAGAAAATCCTATTATCATTATGGGGGATATGAATATAAGTCCCACAGATTTAGATATTGGTATTGGTGAAGATAATCGTAAACGCTGGTTGCGAACAGGCAAATGTTCTTTTTTACCAGAGGAACGAGAATGGTACAAACGCCTTTATAGCTACGGTTTAGTAGATACTTTCCGTTATTTAAATCCGACAGTAAAAGATCAATTTTCTTGGTTCGATTACCGCTCTAAAGGTTTTGATGATAATCGAGGACTCAGAATAGATCATATTTTAGCAAATACAACATTAGCACAACGTTGTATTAATACTGGTATTGCATTAGATATTAGAGCAATGGAAAAGCCTTCCGATCATGCTCCAGTTTGGGCAGAGTTTAAATAAGAGTAAATTATGGAACAAAAAGAGAAAGGAGATTGGCAAATTTATCGTACTTTAGTTAATGGTAAGCCCGCTATTTGTTCAGTCAATTTAAGTTTATTTGAACAACAACTTTTTTCTGAAAATATCTATGATAATGTTTTGGAAGTAGTACTAGCTTATCAAGCCGATAAAGATGGTCTACCTGATTCAGCAGCTTATCAAGCATTACTTACGGAAATAATGAGAATATCTACATTATTATGCTCACAACCAAACGTATTTTATGCTGGATATGTCCTTTCATCTAGTGAAGCAAAATTGCATTTTTATTGTAAAAGTGCGGTGCTTTTGATGGACATTTTACATCAATTTCCATCAGTTAAGCATTCTCACGTACAATATGACCCTGCATGGGATATTTATTTTGACTTTCTATTACCTTCTTCTTTAGAAATTAAAATTAATGCGACAGAGGAAATTTTAGATATATTATTACAAAATGGTTATAATCTTGCTGAACTGTATTTTATTGAACACACTTTTCATTTTCTCAAAGAAGAGCAGATGTATCAATTTTTAGAACAAGTTTCAGTATCAGATATGCCAATATTAACTTTAAAACATACAAATACACCAGTCCAATTGGATGAAAATGATAATGTTTATTTAGTCAAAATTGATCAAGAATTACAGCTGAATAATTCAGATATTTTCGATTATGTTGAACAGTTAGAAAATTTTGCTTTGCATAATGATGGAGATTATATCGGTTGGGAAAGTCCAGATATTATTTTGAGTAAAAATCAATTAAATTAAAAGTTCAAATAATTTATTTAGTTATTAAAGTCAAAATATTAAATGGTACAGGAGCTATTGTAGTAGTTAGCATAGCTAGGCTACAATGTTAACGAATTTATATATTGTAAAGGAGACGTTATGTGGTCTGAAATTTTAATTGGATACGGAATATTTATTTTAGAAATACTAACGGTGCTATTAGTAATTTTTGCTATTGTTGCATCAGTAATAGCATTAAAGCAAAAAAGACATCATCAGTCAGGACAGTTAGTTATTGCAAATTTATCGACAGAATTTGAGGAAAAAAATAAAAAATTAAGCAATTTTTATTTAAATTCTGCCACGCAGAAAGAAATTGAGAAAGATAGAAAAAAAGAACAGAAGATCAAAATAAAACAGGAAAAAGAAGATCATAAACAAGGTTTAGAACATCGCAAACCTCATTTATATGTGTTGACGTTTAAAGGAGATCTTTTAGCAACACAAACAGAATCTTTACGAGAAGAAATTAATGCAATTATTTCAGTGGCAAAACCTGAAGATGAGGTATTGTTGAGACTGGAAAGTCCAGGTGGCTCAGTACCAGGTTACGGTTTAGCTGCTTCTCAACTTGCTCGCTTAAAACAGCACAATATTAAATTAACTGTGGCAGTAGATAAAGTAGCTGCCAGTGGTGGTTATATGATGGCTTGTGTTGCTGATAAAATTGTTTCTGCACCTTTTGCTATTTTAGGATCTATTGGTGTAGTAGCACAGATGCCGAATATTCATCGTTTACTAAAAAAACATGATGTTGATGTTGATGTGATGACCGCAGGTGAATATAAACGCACGATGACGCTGTTAGGTGAAAATACAGAAAAGGGTAAACAGAAATTCCAACAAGAATTAGAAGAAATTCATACTTTGTTTAAAACATTTGTGTTAGAAAATCGACCGCACTTAGATATTGACAAAATTGCTACAGGCGAGTATTGGCTGGGTAAACAAGCGTTGGATTTAAAATTAGTTGATGATATAACTACTAGCGATGATTTAATCCTAGAATCAATTCAAAATAAAACCGTGCTTTCAGTAGAATATCAAATTAAAAAAACTTTAAGTCAAAAATTAGCTAAACAGCTAGAACAAAGCGTAGATAATATACTATTGCGTTGGTTAAAACGTAATAATCGTATGCTATTGTAATTTAGTTTTATATTGAATTAGATAAGCTCAATTATTTGTAAAATTATGTAATTTATTTATTAATTCAATTTACTTCAACAAAGATTGCAATTATTATTACCGTGAGGGGAGAACGATTTCGATGTTATCACGTTTTGCAAATGTAAGTGCTTCGGTTCTCAAGGTTTCGCTATTACTTGCATAAGTAAGCAAATAAAAGTTATTAATCCAAAAGAAGGTAACGCAAATGAAACTATCACATCTATTATTATCTGCAGTTGCAGCTACAACCTTAGCGGCTTGTGGTAATTTAAGCAAAGTCACGGATGAGGGTACATCAGATAAATTGGTATGGCCTAAAATCGACGAATCAGTGTTTAATCATGACGGTAGTCAGTTTGGTTCTTGGCCAAACTGGGATAATGTTCGTATGGTTGAGCGTGGAATGAATAAAGATCAACTTTATAACCTACTCGGTAGACCTCATTTTGCCGAAGGACTTTATGGTGTACGTGAGTGGGATTATGTATTCAACTATCGTGAAAATGGTGAGCATAAAATTTGCCAATATAAAGTTTTATTTGATAAAGAAATGAATGCTCAAAGCTTCTTCTGGTATCCAAATGGCTGTAATAGTCAATCAGCATATACACTTAGCGGCGATTTCTTATTTGACTTTGATAAAGATCTATTGACAGCAAAAGGCATGAAAGTACTTGATGATGTTGCAGTCAAATTAAAAGAAAGCCAAGCTAAATCTATTACAGTAGCAGGATTTACGGATCCTTTGGGTAGTGAGTTATATAATTTGAATTTATCTCAACGTCGTGCTGATCGAGTGAAAGCTTATCTAGTAAAACAAGGTGTCACATTACCTATTACTGCAGTTGGCTATGGTGAAGCTAAACAAGTGAAAGCTTGTGAAGGCTATAGTAAAACGTTAAAAGAGTGTTTGCGTCCAAATCGTCGTGTTGAAATTTCAGCAAATGGTGTTGCAATGAATCAACAAAACACTGTCGCTGAAGGAGGACCTAATGGTCCAACCCCGCTTTATCAGAAATAATTTGATAAACTAATTAATTGATTAACAAATTAAATATATAAAAGCTGATTATTTATAATAATCGGCTTTTATTTTTATCTAGACTGCTATCTGGTGTCATTGAAAGTAGTTTGTTCTGTGTTCCCTTAGCGTTTTTTGATAATCAGATAATGAACTCAAAAACGGTTCAAACATCTCTGGCATAATGTGTGAACTAGCAGAAGCTCAAGGCATTAAATTAAACTATGACGATCCTGAAGAGTTGGTAAAACAGCTTAGCAAAGTTTACGATCCGTATCGTTTAGCCAGAAATATTGCTCTACGTTTATGCGATGCAGACGGCAATAATTTGTTTGATTTTGAGAATATGGATGATTTAGAAGCGTTATCCAGCCTAGATAAGTCCGTATCAGAAGAACTAAGCCGTGCGTTAATGGTAGAAGAACCAAAAAACTCACAGCCCGACGCAAGTTCCAATTAATACTTAGTCTTGCGTTGGGTAAAACTTTAGCGGAAATCGAAGAAATGCCTGAATCGCATTTCCAAGAAAATATGTTGTTTTATGAAGAGCAGCCTTTTGGATTATGGCGTGAAGATTATCGTACGGCACAAATTTCACATCTTTTAGCGGCAATCCATCGAGATCCAAAACAAAAAGCCACAACTCTTAGCGACTTAATGCCCTTTTTTTTCTGAAAAGAATAGTAGTGAAGATGATGAAGATGATGGTTCAGATGCTTATTTGGCTAAGCGATAAAATAGTTATTGCGTAGCATAAAGCTAGGCAATATAATCAAGCTATCGATAGTTAGCAAATAGGGGGGGAAATATGTTTTGGGATTTTATCCAATTTACAGCAAAAATCTTTTTTATAATGCTTATTGCATTAGGCGGATTGCTACTTTTATTTGCGATTGATTTTACATATATTCTTGCTGTTTTTGGGGTATTTATTACATTCTTTGCTATTCGTTTTGCTATAATCATCGTTCAAACTAATAAACATTATGATGAATTAGCTAAAATAGCACGGGAAAAAGAACGTGTGAAATATGTAATCATTAAATAAAGTTTAAATTTTTAAAAAGAAGCTCGCATTATTGCGGGCTTTTTTATTGGGAGACGATATGTCATCACTTGGCAATCTGCATATTAGATATTAGCTTACTTTGATGAGCGGATATTATAAAGTTCGCATTGGTAAAAGCTATTTAACTGAAAATCAAATCAAAACTAACCAAATTATATTAGACGAAAAAAGTACAGTGCATTTTACGCCAGTTATTATGGGAGCGGGGAAAAATGTAGGTGGCATTGTGAATATTGTAGTTGGTGTAGTTAATAGAACACATTTTAAAAATTATGTTTATAATATATTGATTATAAAGTAAAAAATTATATTTATATTATTTTTTAATTTAATATAAAAATCCCCATATATATGGGGATTCTGTTTAAAAAAGACTATTTAGGTAGACGAAGATTTTTTACGACATCGTGAGTACCTGCAAATAGTTCTTCAATAATTTGTTTTGCAGGTCGTAGGGATTTGATCATGCCAGCAATTTCTCCAGCCATTGGTGAACCGTTTTCCATGTCACCATAGTAAACGGCTTTAACTAATGATCCTTGAGTAAGTTTATCTAATTCTTCTTGCGGTGCATTGTTATTTTCTAAAGAAAGATATTTTTCTAACATTGCATTACGCAAAGAACGCACTGGATGACCAGATTTACGTCCAGTTACAATAGTGTCTGTATCAGTAGCATTAATTACACGTTGTTTGTAGCTATCAGGGATAGGGCATTCATCGGCTGATAAGAAGATTGTTCCTGCTTGTACTCCTTGAGCACCAAGTGCGTACATCGCAACAATAGAACGGCTGTCACCTACACCACCTGCGGCGATTACTGGAATTTTCACACTATCAACAATTTGTGGGATTAAAGACATGCTAGATGTTTGACCAATATGCCCACCAGCTTCTTGTCCTTCAGCAACAACAGCATCTGCTCCAAGTTGCTCCATTTTAATTGCGTGTTTTACTGCAGCAATAACAGGAATAACAATTACTCCATGCTCTTTAAAGCGAACCATGTATTTTGCAGGACTACCAGCACCAGTGGTTACGATTTTAACTTTTTCTTCAATGATTACATCGACCAATTCATCTATATTTGGCATTTGTAACATTAAATTGACACCAAAAGGTTTATCTGTAATTTCGCGAGTGAGACGGATTTCTTCGCGTAATTGATCGGCAGACCAACCACCAGAACCTAGAATTCCTAATCCACCAGCAGCTGAAACTGCACCTGCAATTTTATGAGTGGCAATACGTGCCATAGCACCTTGAATAATAGGATATTTAATTCCTAGTAATGTAGTAATAGACATAATTTTTTTTCCTCTTTTTCTTATTTATAAATAGGGTTTCGATGTTGACGGAAAGCGGTAATGCCTTCAGAAGCATTTGGAGTAGCAAAATTCTCAATAAAATATTGAGTTTCAATATCTAAACATTCAGATATTGGACGATTCTGTTCGTTATTAATTGCTAATTTAGCAAATTTTAATGCATCAGGTGACAATGCAGCCATTCTTTCAGCAAATTTTACCGCACTTTCCATTAAATTATCGCTTGGGTAGCTTTCTGAAACTAAATTAAGCTCTTTAAGTTTTTCTGCATTTAGAGTTTTCAAAGCAAGAATAATTTCTTTTGCTCTAGAATGACCAATCAGACGAGGTAACATTTGTGTACCACCACCGCCTGGCAGTATACCAATACTTAGCTCAGGTAGTTTTACTGTAGTATCATCACTACAAAAACGGAAATCAGCAAATAGTGACCATTCAAAACCACCACCCATGACTACACCGTCATATACATAAATAACAGGCTTTACAATGCGTTGTAATGTAGAAAAAATTTCTTTAGAATGATCACAGTAGCCTTTGATGCCATTTGCTGTATCTTTAGAAGCAAGCATTTCATCTAGATGCATTCCAGCACAAAATACTTTTCCTTGACGTTTCATTGTGAGAATAATTACGTTAACTTCATTATCTAATTCTGCTTGCTTGATAGTTTCATTAACTATTTCAAGGTTCTCAATAGTAAGAATATTGAGTGGAGGATTATCATATTGGATGATTGCTACTCCATTATTTTTTTCATATGACACGACATTTTGCATAGTATTTTCTCCAAATTTAAAAGTGAATTCATTGACATTGATGTTGTTTTGCAATAAGACGAGCTATTTCTCTAATGTTAATTTTTCCTGTTCCTATTTTTGGGTATTCATTCATTTTTATGATAATTTTAGGAACTTTATATTTTGCTAATTTAGCTCTACAGTGTTGGATAAGCTTTTGCTCGAAATCAACAGCATCCTCATTAAGGATGACGGCAGCGGAGACTATTTCTCCCCATTTATTATCTGGACAGCCTACCACTACACAGTCTTTTACAAGTGGATGTGATTGTAAACAATCACATACTTCTCTAGGTATAACATTTTCACCACCAGAAATGATCAGCTCTTTAATTCGTCCCATGATGTAAAAGTAGCCATCTTGATCTATCATCGCTAAATCACCAGTATGAAATTCTTCTTGAACTTCAACACTGTCTAATCCTTTTTCAGAATCCCAATAACCACTGTATAGAGTATCGCCACATACAACAATTTGCCCAATTTTACCTACTTCTACAGGTTGATTGTATTCATCAACTAAACGTAATTTAGTAAATAGAATTGGTTTTCCGACAGAGCCTTGTTTATTTTTGGGATCTCTTGGATCTATATAAAAAGTATTTGGTCCAGCTTCTGTTAATCCAAATGAATCGATTAAAGGTAAATTTAATTCTTCAAATTGTTGTTTTACCTGCTTGGAAATCGGAGCTCCACCAGAAATAAATAAACGGACATTAGATAAATCTTTTTTTGTGAGAACATTTGACTCATTTAATAGGTAGTACATGGTTGGCACCATGAATATTAAACTAGGTTTATATTCTTTGATTAACTCAAGGCTTTCTTTTGGTTGAAAACGAGATTGTAGAACGATAGAACCACCTACCATTAATAAAGGAATTACTAAGCAAAAAATACCTGCTGTGTGAAACATTGGGCTAAATGTAATTGTGCGGTCTTGTTGAGTTAAATTCCAGCTTGGAATAGTAGATGATGCATTTGCAATAATTGTACGATGACTAATGATCGCACCTTTTGGTTTTCCAGTAGAGCCACTAGTATAAAGCAATACTGCAGGTAATTCTTGATCAGTTAAGATCTCAAGAGGTTCTTTGATTCTTGTTTGAGTAAAAATTTGTTCGTATTGTTCTGTTAAAATATCAATTGTAATTAATGCTTGTGGACGGTACTTGTCATCTAGACTTTGAGAATTATAGAAAATAGCTTTAGGCTGACAGTCTTGAATCAAGTTATTTAATTCTACAGCTGTAAACATCCAGTTAAGAGGAACATAGATTGCTCCAATTTTGTTACAGGCAAAGAAAAGATCGAGATGGCAAATATGATTACAGCTAATAACAACGACACGATCACCTTTCTTGATTTGATGCTGTTGTAAATAATGAGCAAGCGTAACGGCACGCTGATTAAGTTCAATATAGCTCCATTGACGATGGTTGATAGAGTCTATAACTGCAAGAGAATTACCAGAAATATACGCTCTTGTTTCTAACCAGTCTAGATTCATACTTCCTCCTATAATTCTTTAAGTATTCTCGTTCAATAAAAAACGAGAATACTTATTAGGCTATTAAGCTACGTTTTTAAGTAAAATTGCGATACCTTGACCACCACCAATACAGGCACTACCAATTACATATTTAATATCTGGACGATTTTTCAACTCATAGCAAAGAGATGTAATAATACGAGCTCCAGACATACCTAATGGATGACCTAATGCTACAGCACCACCATGTGGATTAAATTTATTTTTATAGAAATCTGAATCCATAGAAATATTTAATTCACGTAAACAACCAAGAGTTTGACCAGCAAAAGCCTCGTTAATTTCTAGCACATCAATATCATCTAAAGTTAGATTATTCGCTGCTAGCACTTGATTAATAGCTTTAACGGGACCTAAACCCATCAAGCTAGGATCGCAACCAGTGATTGCATAGTCCACTACTTCTGCAAGTGCGGTTAAACCTTTTTCTTTAGCGATAGATTTAGTCGTTAAGATCTCAAATGCTGCACCATCATTTAATCCAGAAGCATTACCTGCGGTAATAGTACCTTTTCCATCAAAGCGGAATGCTGGTTTTAATGTAGCCAAACCTTCAAGTGTGGTATTTGGTTTTGGATGTCCGTCTAATTCCACTGTAGTAACAGTTCCTTTGCGACCAGGAATAGAGACTGGTACTATTTCTTGAGAAAAACGACCGCTCTCAATAGCTGCTTTTGCTTTCATTTGACTATCGAAAGCAAATTGATCCTGTTCTTCACGGGTAATACCAAATTTTTCAACTACAAGCTCAGCAGTATCTCCCATATGTTTAATGTGTTTATATGGTAGACCTGAAGCACTACGATGACCTTCTATATTAGCATCAATTATTGTTTGATCACCCATACGATAAGGTTGATAACGGGAGCTTTCTGGCAAATAAAATGGTGCACGAGAAAGAGATTCAGCACCACCAGCAGCTATAATTTTACGGTCTCCTAACCATAAAGACTGTGTGGCTAAAATGGCAGATTGAATACCTGAACCACAAATACGATTTACTGTCATACCAGTAGAATCATTACTTAAGCCACTATTTATTCCTATAATACGACCAAGGTTGTTGGTTGTTTGTGAACCTGTAACATGACCAACGATAACTTCTTCAATATCCTCTTTCTCTAGCCCTGAGCGATTAATAGCTTCTTCTAAAGCGATTTGACCTAGCTTTTCTACAGGAACTTCTTTTAAATCACCTAAATAGGCTCCAACAGGGGTGCGTGCTGCACCCACAATAACAACTGGATCTTGTATATTTCTCATTTTATATTTCCTTTCTATTTATTTTGCTTTTGCCATTACGATATCTTTTAATTGTCCCCAGTTTTCTTGGAACAATGCTGAATCCATTTCTTTAAGATTTTCAGCAATAATTGGCTCAAAATCCATCCATTCAAGAATATCTTTTTGTAAATCAATTCCTGGAGCAATTTCAATTAACCGCATTCTACCTTCGTAAATATCAAATACACCACGTTCAGTAACATAGAGTACATTTTGTTTATTTTCGTATGCGTATTTACCAGAGAATGTGATTTGTTCTACTTGTTTTAGGAATTTTTTTGCTTTACCTTGCTCTTTAATAACTACTTTACCATCGCGAATTTCAGATTTACCACCTACAGTAAAGGAACCTACGAACACGATATTTTGAGTATTTTGAGAGATGTTGATGAAACCACCTGGACCTGCTACACGTGTACCGAATTTAGATACATTGATATTACCGTATTGGTCAGTTTGTGCTAAACCAAGCACAGTTAAATCCAAACCATTACCATCGTAAATGTCAAACATTGCATGATGTTCAATAATTGCTTCAGGATTATATGCAGCACCAAAATCTAAACCAGTAGCAGGGACACCTCCAATAACGCCTAACTCAAGAGTGAGAGTTAATTCGTCACCAATGCCTTCTTCAATCGCTACTGAACCTACACCAGCAGGGATACCGATACCAAGATTGACGATAGAATGAGGTTTTAATTCCATAGCTGCACGACGAGCGATTACTTTACGTTCATCTAGAGGAATACTCTCTGTGTGATGTGTTGGTACACGTACTTGTGCAGAAAGAGAAGGATTGTATAGTGTTCCCATAGTCTGAGAATGATATTTTTCATCTTCAACTACAACAACATAGTCCACCAACATACCTGGTACATATACATCTTTTGCATTAATTGTGCCATCTTCGACAATACATTTTACTTGAGCGATTACAATACCACCAGTATTATGAGCCGCAGTTGCTAGAGGCAATCCTTCTAATTTACCAGTTTCTTCTTCAAAAGAAATATTACCTTTACTATCAGCGTAAGTACCACGAATAAGAGCTACATTGATTGGAAAGTTTTTATAATTCAACCATTCTTCACCATTAATAGTAAGTACTTCACTAATATCACCTTTAGTGATGCTATTAGCTTTCGCACCCTCGACACGAGGATCTACGTAAGTTTGTAATCCAACTTTAGTAACTAGACCAGGTTTCTTACCGCCAATAGAACGATAAAGTTGGTTCATTACACCTTGCGGAATTAAGTGACATTGAACTTTATTATCTACCACATTTTTTACCATTAATGGGGAAGACCCAATATGTCCACTAATTAAGTGATCTACTAAACCTTCTGCAACTAAATGATCTAAACCACGACCTGGAGTGTTATTACCAATACCGCAAGAATGTACAAAAGTAATACCTTTAGGGTGTTGTTCTTCATCATAGCGTTCTTTTATACCAACTAATAATTGTTCTGCTAATCCGCCTAAACCAAAGGTAGTAGTAGCGACGGTATCACCATCTTTGATTAATTTTGCGGCTTCTTTGTATGAAATAATTTTGTTGTGACTCATAATAATATTTTCCTTTTTAGTAAAGTACAGATGCTAATAATAGGATTGTTAATAAAGTTACAAAATGTCCGCCATTGACAACCCAAAATGCATGTTTAAAACCTTTTTTCAGTGGAATACCTGTCAAATTATTGAAGGTAATAATAACGCCAGAGTGTGGCAATACAGTTAATACTGCTGATGCGACAACTGCGATACGGTGGATTAACTCTGGTGCAATGTTCATTGCTAAGTAATCTTGTGCAAAAGAACTCATCGCAATGCCAAGTGCCCCTGATGATGAACCTGTAATACCTGAAAGTAGTGCAGTAGCAATAGATAAGCTAATCAACGGATTTCCAGGAATACTCATAATGCTATCTTTAATTACTGCAAATCCTGTCGCTGTAGTCAAAGCGTTACCAAATCCAACAGAACTTGATGTTGCAAATGCCGGCATTACCGCACTTGCTGCCCCATTGCTTAATACTGCGGTTTGGTTATTATTTGGTAAATATTTGTGAAATAGTACCGCACTTACTAAAATCGCAGCAGTTAAGGCAACTAGGATAATATGTGGTGTTTTAGAGAATACGAGGATGATAGCAATTAATACTAAAATTGGGGCGACACTTACTAATAGACTAGGCAACTTACTTTCATCTAACTCAGTATCTTCTTTCTCATTGCTTGGTTGTTTATTGTCTAAATAACCATAGAACCCAATACCGCTTTTTACGCTTTTATTCACTTGAGAGTACATATACCATAAATTAAAAGAGATCATAACGACGGTACCAACGATGCTCAGTAATGGTGCGGCAGTTAAAGTTGTACCTAATGATGTTGTCGGAACGGCGTTTTGTACAGAAGGGGTGCCTGGCAACAGACTCATTGTGAACGTTCCCATACCAAAGAAGAGTGGTATAATAAATAGCGACCAATCTAAATTTATTTTCTTAAAGATAGGACGAGATAATGGAACTAATGCAAACATTACTACAAATAAACTAATACCACCATAAGTTAAGAATGCTGCAATAGCTGAAATTGCCATCACAACTAGGAATGGTTTATCTGTACCTACTTTTTTCAATACAACATTTGCAATAGAAACTGTTGCATTGCTTTTCTCCATATATTGAGCAAAAATTGCACCCAGTAAAAAAATAGCAAAGTTAGCAATTAAGAAACGAGCCAAACCTGACATATAGGATTTTTGTGGTCCGATAAAGCTCTCGAAGATAGGCATGTCATTAGTTAAGATTACGATAAGAGTTGCAAGTGGTGCAGCAATGACAATATTTAATCCACGGACTGAAAGAATGATAATTGTGATAATCGCTAATGCAATCCCCAAAATAGCAAGTGTATCCATTTTAACCTCTCGGTAAGATATGATTTACGGAATTGTTAGGGTGGGTAAAAGTACCCACCACCTAATTTAAATGTGCATGCCACCATTAATTTCTAATACTTGACCAGTAATATAGCCAGCTTCTTTAGAAGCAAAGAATTTCACTGCATGGGCAACATCGGATGGGTAGCCAATACGCTTAACTGGAATACTAGAAATCATTTTTTGTTTTATTTCTTCAGGTATTTTGTCTGTCATTGGTGTTTGAATAAATCCTGGTGCTACAGCGTTAGCAGTAACACCTTTGCTAGCACCTTCTAATGCTACAGTACGAGTTAAACCAATAACACCAGCTTTAGCCGCAGAGTAATTAGTTTGACCAAAGTTACCTGAAATAGCAGCTAGAGAAGAAAAGTTGACAATGCGACCGTAACCCAATGTAGTCATCACATCAAATGCTGCTTTAGTATAGTTATATACACCTGTTAAGTTAGTCTGGATAACAGCATTCCATTGTTCAATAGTCATTTTTTTCAAAGAAGAGTCACGAGTAATACCAGCATTGTTGACTAAAACATCAAGTTTACCAAATTGAGCTACTACAGCTGCAACTACTTCTGCTGCACGCTCAGTATCAGATACATCAGCTTGGAAAGCGACAGATTGCCCCCCTTGAGCTTTGATATCGGCGCTTACTTTTTCTGCAGTCTCTTGGTTGAAATCTACTACTGCAACGATTGCACCATCTTTAGCAAACTCACGAGCAATCTCTGCACCAATACCTTGACCTGCACCAGTGACTAATACAACTTGATCTTTAAACATAATTGTTACTCCTATTTTAAGTGATGGGTAAGACTTATAAGATGGATATTATTATCGTTAAAATAGATTATTAAAGTAAAATGATTAAAATTTGTTTTTTTTATAACTGCGTAGTTATAATATATAGATTAATTAGTAATCATAATTAATTTAGTGTGACATGAGTCACATCTTAAAATTTTTATTTATAACTAATAAAGTTGATTATAATAACTTAATGTTTATAATTGGATGGTGTTTGTTGAATTTCTTAAGAGGAGATATTGTGAAATATTCTAAAATTATTCATTATATTGAGAAAATTGATGAAATTGGCAACCTTTCTAAAGCTTCTAATGCTCTTTTTATTTCTCAGCCCGCATTGTCAAAATTTATACAAAGTATTGAAACGAAAACGGGTATTAAATTATTTAATAAAACCAGACGCTCTCTCCATTTAAGCTTTGCTGGAGAGCGTTATTTAAGTTATTTGAAAAAAATAAACGGTCTTGAATTAGACATGCGAAATGAATTAGAGCTAATCAGTCAAAACAAAAAAGGTAAAGTAACACTTGGTATAAATTCAGCTTTAGCTACTTCAACTTTGTATAAGTTCTTGCCTCAATTTCATCAGCAAAACCCTAATATTCAAATTGAAATCATAGAAAAGAATACCCAAATTCTAGAAAGAATGTTGGATGATAATCAAATTGATCTTGCGATAGGAATGATACCAATACTTAATCGAAATTTATCTTATGAGTATCTTTATGAAGATAGTATTTATCTTCTAGTTTCAAACTCTAGTGCACTTTATAATCCAGAAATAAAACAAGTAGAATTATTTCCATATGATATTAAGTTATTAGGTCGAGAACCAATGATTGTTTTACCTCAAGAATATGGTTTACGACGTTTAATAGATCAGTTTTATGAACTTAATAGTTTAAAACTAAATCGACTATTAACTATTAGTACGGTTTATACTGCAATTTCATTAGTTAAATCTGGTATGGGATCTACTTTTATGCCAATTTCTTCCACCATTAACACCGATTATACAGAAGATTATAATGTGTATAAATTTAAGAAAAGCATGTTAAAAGGAACTTTTGTAGTCATGTATAAAAAAGAACGCATGCTTTCGCCCACGACTTTATTATTGTTTAATAGCATCATTGAAAATTTACGTAAGTTTAACTAGAAGTTATTTTACTAGAGAATATTAATGTTAACTTATTTAAATCTATGAATTTTTAAAGTCAGCCTCCCCATTATTGAAAATAATGGCGAGGCAGTTAAATGTGAAATGAGCTATTTTGCGATACGTTTATATTTAATTCGATGAGGTTGGGTAGCTTCTGCACCAAAGGTTTTCTTTTTCCAATCCTCATAATCACTAAAATTACCTTCGTAGAAAGTAACTTTACCCTCATCACCATAATCTAAAATATGAGTTGCAATGCGGTCTAAAAACCAACGGTCGTGAGAGATAACCATCGTACAGCCTGGAAACTCTAAAATTGCATTTTCCAACGCTCGCAAAGTTTCTACATCAAGATCATTAGTAGGTTCATCTAGCAACAGTACATTACCACCAGCTTGTAGTAGTTTAGCCAAGTGTAGCCGACCACGCTCACCACCTGATAATTCACCTACGCGTTTCTGTTGATCTACACCTTTAAAATTAAAACGCCCCACATAAGCACGGCTCGGAATTTCAAAATTACCGATACGTAACATATCCTGCCCATTTGATATTTCTTCCCATACTGTTTTTTTATCATCCATTGTATCTCGGAACTGATCTACAGAAGATAATACTACAGTGTCTCCTAATGTGATTGTGCCACTATCTGGTTTTTCTTGCCCAGATAGCATACGAAACAGGGTGGATTTCCCTGCACCATTTGCACCGATAATTCCGACAATCGCACCTTTAGGAATAGAAAACGATAAATCATCAATTAAAGTGCGGTCACCGTAGGCTTTGGTTAAATGCTGAACTTCGATTACTTTATCACCTAAGCGTGGACCAGGCGGAATGAATAATTCATTAGTCTCATTACGTTTTTGGTATTCACTGCTATTAAGTTCTTCAAATCGAGCCATACGAGCTTTACTTTTAGCTTGACGACCTTTAGGATTTTGGCGTACCCATTCTAATTCTTTTTCAATTGATTTTTGGCGAGCTGACTCTGTTGCTGCTTCTTGAGCTAAACGTTTTTCTTTTTGTTCTAACCAAGAAGAATAGTTACCTTCCCAAGGAATACCCTCACCACGGTCTAGTTCTAAAATCCAACCAGCTACATTGTCTAAGAAATAGCGGTCATGGGTGATAGCTACAACAGTTCCTTCATAGTCGTGTAAGAAACGCTCTAACCAAGCTACAGATTCAGCATCTAAATGGTTAGTCGGCTCGTCTAATAACAGCATATCAGGCTTTTCTAATAGTAGACGACAGAGAGCCACACGGCGACGTTCACCCCCCGAAAGATGTTCAATTTTAGCATCCCAACTAGGTAAACGTAAGGCATCCGCTGCACGTTCTAATTGATTATCTAAGTTGTGACCATCATGGGCTTGAATAATAGCTTCTAATTCAGCTTGTTTAGCTGCTAATTTATCAAAATCCGCCTCAGGCTCGGCGTAAAGTGCATAGACTTCATCTAAACGTTGTAATGCTTGTTTTACTTCAAATAAAGCTTCTTCTACTGCTTCACGCACAGTTTGCTTTGGTTCTAATTTCGGTTCTTGTGGTAAATAACCAATTTTAATGCCTGGCTGTGGGCGAGCTTCACCTTCTATATCTTTATCTATTCCCGCCATTATCCGCAGTAAGGTAGATTTGCCCGCACCATTTAAACCAAGTACACCAATTTTTGCACCAGGAAAAAAACTTAATGAAATGTTTTTTAAAATATGTCGCTTAGGAGGTACAACTTTGCTCACGCGATGCATGGTATAAACAAATTGAGATGACATAATAAATCCCTATTTTTATTCAAAAGTGCGGTTATTTTACTTGAAATTTATAATATTTAGAAGAAAGTGCGATAAGAAATTTGAGTGACTAGTAATGAATATTTTCAATGTAACTTACAAAAGACATAAAAAATCCCTCCATTTAAGGAGGGTAGGAAAATAGTTTAGCTATTTATGATTATTTTATTTAGGAACTTTATGAGTATTGAGGGATACACCTCAATGTAGGTATATTATAGTTTTTTTGTCGGAAAGTAAACAGTTTTATTTGATTTTATCCTCTTTGATAAAATTAAGATAACCACAATGCCGCAGCACCTCGTGTTCCACCTGAATCACCATATTTAGCTTTTTTGATCATTGGTATTTTAGCACTTCGCATCAAATGTGCTGGTAAAGCTTTCGGTAGAGCTTCATATAAATAGTCAAAATTAGATAAACCTCCCCCTAACACAATGAGATCGGGATCAAGTGCGGTGATAATATTACCAATTGAAATTGCACAGAGCTGTATAAAAATTTGTACAAAATTAGTGGCTGCTTGGTTATCATCATAAAAAAGCTGAATGATTTCTTTCGCAGAAAGCTTTTCTCCTTGTAAATCTCGGTAAAGCATTTCAAAGCCTCTTCCTGATAAATAAGTATCTAAGCAAGCTTGGTTACCACAACCGCAATTGTAAATAGGAGCTTTATCCCAGCCTAATAACTTAAGGGCATGATAATTAAGCTGTAAATGTCCTAATTCTCCAGCCATTCCCACATGCCCTGAATAAACTTTACCATCAAAAACTAATCCGCCACCAAAACCTGTTCCTAAAATCAAACCTAGTACCGAAGAATAACAACGATTTTCGCTATCCCATGCTTCTGATAGAGCAAAACAATTAGCATCATTTTCTGCTCGTACTTCACGATTCAAATATAGACTTAAATCTTTTAAGATCGGTTTACTATCTGCAATGCGGATATTAGTAATTTCAGCAATTCCAGTATCCTTATTAACAAAACCAGGTATTCCCAACCCTATAGTTCCTTGACAGTCAAAACGTTGATCTGCTCGTTTAACTAAATCCGAAATAGCATTTAACCACTCTTGATAACTATTTTGTGGTGTAGCAATTCGTTCACTATACAATTTGTCAAGTTGTTGATTAAATACTGCTAATTCAATTTTTGTGCCGCCAATATCAACACCATAATACATGCTTACCTCCAACTGACTATCTAATCAACTCTTGATTGTCTTTGTTAACTGATTTTGCCAGATAAAAAATCGTTTTTTTAATGCAATAAACATTACGATATGCACTAACCAAGCAATTAACACTGACACAAGTAAATCTATCGGATAATGCATACCTAAACGTAGTCGACTAATTAACATAAGTACTGCCCATATAGTGATAAGTGCGGTCAATATTTTGAGTTTTTTATCACCCTTACCTATTAAACAATAAAATCCTACTGCCAACAAAAGCCAAGAAGCTGCAAAAATACTATGTCCTGACGGAAAAGAATATCCTATTTCATGACTATGATGACGAACTAACCACATTGGCATATCTGATTTTTCTCTATAAAATGACCGCACTATTTCTGACCTCTCTAATTTTGAGCAGCGATAAAATTGCTCTGTGGTAAAATTTGATTCTGTTGTGAGTGCAGTGATAAAAGGTCTAGGTTCAGCGAATAGATTTTTCAATCCTGTTTTAATTCCTTGTGTCAATGCTATTGAGAACGCCATAATAACAATAACTAAAATAGCTTGTTTTTTATTTGGAATTAGCCAAAAATATAGTAATGCAAAGATACCGCAAGTGATTACAGCATAAGGTACACTACCTGTTTCTGTTAACCAATAAAGAGCGTGATCAAAAACAGTCAATGTTTTATCGCTTTGCCATTGCCATTTGATAATCCAAGCAATGCAAGGTACTAAGCAAAGTAAAAATGAAAATAATGACAGATTTTTTAGTATATTTCTCATTGTGAATATGTCAGAAGCAATAAATGATGGGGTATTCTAACACCATTAATTTAAAAAAGAATAAGGATTTAGTTATGTCAAAAATTCAACTTGTAACTGAAGCTAATTTACCTACTGAATTTGGTCTTTTCCGAATCGTGGGGTTTGAGTTTTGCGATACAAAGAAAGAACATGTTGCCTTAGTAATGGGGGATATTAGTGATCCCGAACTACCTGTATTGGCTCGTATTCATTCTGAATGTTTGACTGGTGATGCGTTGCATAGTTTAAAATGTGATTGTGGTTTTCAACTTGCTACTGCATTACGCCAAATTAGCGAAGAGGGACGGGGAATATTAATTTATCATCGTGAAGAAGGGCGAGGAATTGGCTTAATTAACAAAATTAGGGCATATTCTTTACAAGATCAAGGGTTAGACACAATTGAGGCAAATTTAGCCTTAGGTTTCGCAGCTGACGAACGTAACTTTTCTGTTTGTGCTGATATATTTGCGCTGTTAGGTGTTAAAAAAGTGCGGTTATTAACTAATAATCCGAATAAAATTGATACGATGAAGAAAGCAGGAATTAATGTAGTTGAAAGAGTTCCTCTCAATGTGGGAGAAAATCGCTATAACACGGAATACCTTAATACTAAAGCAAAGAAAATGGGACATTTCATTATTCGTGATGGACAAAAACATCTTATGGACTGCCCTCACTGTCAGGCTGAAATTCCGCACACAAAGGTGAAAAAATAAAGATTAACGTGTATGCATATACTTATAAACGCCTAGTGGTTAAGTATCACTATAAAGACGATAGTTATTTAAAGAACTTAGTTTTTCTTTAAAAGATACAAATTTGTTGATGAAAATTTGTGCTTTTGTCACTCAATTAGTTGATGCTGAAAAGGCTAAATAATAATTTTTCTAACAAAAATAAATCACGCTTTAAATTGTGAAGCGTGATTTAAACGTCTATACTATTTACAAATTGATATTTTTCGTAGCTTTTTAGCTATGAATTGCAATGGAGTTTACTTAATGAATCAAAATCAACATTATGATATAAATAAAGTTTTTAACTTACTTATCCACTTGTCAGGACTCAGTAATGATATAGACAAACTAATTAAATTAATAAAATTAAAAACTGGTCATGAAGTATCTTCAAATCAAATTAGAAATTGGCGTAGAAGCCAAAATACACGACTTTACAAACGTGTTCCTGGTTTTGCTTTAGATACAGTTTTTGACTATATGTTTGAGGTGAAGAAAAAAACAGGTTCATTTTTTGAAGAGGATCACTAAATTTGAGGCTTTCAGCCTTATTTTTGTGCTTTTTTATTATTCAATAATTTTTTTCTCATTCTGTAGGCTGTCGACTTTGATATATTATGGTCTCTTGCTAATTGTGCTAATGAATTATTTTTTAACACGTCTTTCTCAAATCTTTTTAGCAAATTGTCAGATAATACTTTAGGTCTGCCGCCTATCGCTTTTGAATTTCCTGATTCCATTTTTGCACGCTTTTCCTCTTGTGTTCTATCTACAACGAAATTTCTCTCTAATACTAAAATAACGAAAATAGATATAGGAAATCACTTCGTTTTAATGGGTTAATTAAATTAATTTTAAAAATTAACGTTATTTTTTGAAAAAATATATTGTATTCACTATTAATTTATTAAAATTATCGTAATAAGTAGTCATTTATTAGAAACTATGTTTAAAATTCGCCTTTTAGCTATTAGGAAGTTTTTTATGTTTTCTGAATTTACAGTATCTATTGAAAGGGCGTTGACTTGGTTTATTGAACATTTTGATGGGCCGCTTTGGGACATTACCGTCATTGTTTTATTAGGAACAGGGATTTTTTTCACTTTAACTACAAGTTTAGTTCAATTGCGTCTATTTCCACAAAGTTTACGTGAAATGTGGTTTGGGCGATCAACAAATGGAAATTCTTTAACACCTTTTCAAGCCTTTGCTACAGGATTAGCAAGTCGAGTGGGGGTAGGTAACATCGGTGGTGTAGCAACAGCAATTGCTATTGGTGGCGAAGGAGCTGTTTTTTGGATGTGGGTGACTGCATTAATTGGTATGTCGAGTGCTTTTGCTGAATCTTCGTTAGCTCAATTATTCAAAGTAAAAGATGTTGATGGTACTACTCGAGGCGGTCCTGCATATTATATTACGCAAGGATTAAAGTCTCCTTGGTTAGCTGTATGTTTTACACTAGCATTGATTTTTACTTTTGGATTTGCTTTTAATGCTGTACAGGCTAATGCAATTGTAGAAGCCACTAGTAATGCTTGGCATTGGCAATCACACTATGTTGGAATTGGGTTGGTGATTTTAACGGGATTAATTATTTTTGGTGGTGTAAAGCGTATTGGACAAGTTTCAGCTCGTATTGTACCGATGATGGCATTATTTTATCTGATTATTGCAGTAATCATTTTAGGTATGAATATTCATATGGTACCAACCGTTATTTCTCGCATTATTCAAAGTGCTTTCAATTTTGATGCAATGGCTGGCGGTATGTTTGGAGCGATTTTTTCTAAAGCAATGTTGATGGGCATTAAACGTGGTTTATTTTCTAACGAAGCAGGTATGGGGTCTGCTCCAAATGCGGCGGCATCAGCTGACGTGAAGCATCCAGCTAGTCAAGGTTTGATTCAAATGCTTGGAGTGTTTGTAGATACTATAGTTGTATGTAGTTGTACTGCAATAATTATTTTATTATCCGATAATTATGGAGGAGAAAGCTTAAAGAGTATTTCTCTCACTCAGAGAGCTTTACAATATCATGTAGGTGATTTTGGGTTACATTTTTTAGCCTTTATTTTATTGCTATTTGCATTTTCTTCAGTCATTGGTAATTACGCTTATGCAGAAAGTAACGTGCGTTTTATTAAAAACCGTCCATTAGTTGTATTGATCTTCCGTTTATTTGTCTTATTTTTTGTTTACTTCGGTGCAGTTAATTCTGGTAATATAGTTTGGAATTTTGCAGATACGGTAATGGCAATCATGGCTCTGATCAATTTGTTTTCTATTGTATTACTATCTCCAATAGTATGGTTATTACTGAAAGATTATCAATCTCAATTGAAAGCAGGGAAAGAGCCAGTCTTTAATATTGAAAACTATCCGCAATTAATTAAACGAGGCGTAAAAGATGATATTTGGAAATAATCTATAAAGTCAGTTCAAAACTATCTTTATAGTATGTAATAGATTCAGTTAACAATAACGGCATAGAAATATGCCGTTATTATATCTAAATTAGTAAATAAAAATTAATCAGGTTGTTTGTTTTCTCCAAGTTGTACCGTTTGCTCCATCCTCTAAGATAATCCCCATTGCAGTTAATTTGTTACGAGCTGAATCAGCCGTCGCCCAATCTTTTATTGCACGTGCATTATTACGTTGCTTAATTAAGGCTTCGATTTTTTCTACTTCATCATTTGCTGAACCAGCTTGTAGGAAAGATTGAGGATCTTGTTGGAGTAAGCCTAAAATTGCAGCCAATTGTCGTAAACGAGCTGCTAATTGATCCGCTAATATTTTATCTTCTAATTTTAATTTGTTGATTTCTCGAGCCATCTCAAAAAGTACAGAAATTGCATTTGGCGTATTAAAATCATCATCCATTGCTTGACCAAATGCTTCAACATAATTTTCGCCTCCTACGGCTACCGCACTTTGATCAGTATCACGCAAAGCAGTATATAAGCGTTCTAAAGCATTTTGTGCTAGATCCAAGTTTTCATTGCTATAGTTTAATTGACTTCGATAATGGGCCGTCAAGAGAAAATACCGAACCACTTCACCATGGTAAACTTTTAGTACATCACGGATAGTGAAGAAATTACCGAGTGATTTCGACATTTTTTCTTTATCCACCATAATCATACCTGAATGAATCCAGTAATTTACATAATTAGTATCATTAGCACAGCAAGACTGTGCAATTTCATTTTCATGATGAGGGAACATTAGATCGGAGCCACCTCCGTGAATATCAAAGTGTTTTCCAAGCTGTTTACAATTCATTGCAGAACATTCAATATGCCAACCAGGACGACCAGCTCCCCATGGAGATTGCCAGCTTGGTTCATTCTCTTTCGACATTTTCCACAATACAAAATCCATTGGATTTTTCTTTATGGACGAAATCTCAACTCTCGCACCAGCTTGTAATTGGCTAAGATTTTGTCGTGAGAGTTTGCCATATTGAGTAAAACTTTGTACATCAAACATGACATCACCGTTTTCTGCTATATAAGCGTGTTTACGTTTTATAAGTTTTTCGACAAGTTCTATAATTTCTGTGATATGGTGAGTTGCTCGGGGTTCGCTATCAGGACGCTGTATATTTAAGGCGTCAAAATCACGATACATTTCTTGCACCATACGATCTACTAATTGATCACAACTTTCTTTATTTTCTAATGCACGTTTGATGATTTTATCATCTACATCAGTGATATTTCTTACGTAAGTGAGGTTATAACCTAAATAACGTAAATAGCGAGCAATTACATCAAAACAAACAAAAGTGCGTCCATGTCCAATGTGACATAAGTCATAAACCGTTACACCGCATACATACATCCCAACTTTGTTGTCATGGATTGGTTTAAAAATTTCTTTTTCTCTTGTTAAGGTATTAAAAATTTTCAGCATTGGAATTCTCTTTACTTAATAAACTGTCGTGGATTATACCGCACTTTTTAATCCAGTTTATAGCACTTCTATTGCTTTTATGAAATAATAAGGAAATTTTACTTTGGAGAAATAAAAATGATTACATTACATACTAATTTTGGCGATATTAAAATTGCTTTAAATCATGAAAAAGCACCAATTACTGTAGAAAATTTTTTAAATTATTGTAAAAATGGCTTTTATCACAACACTATTTTTCATCGTGTCATTGATGGTTTTATGATTCAGGGTGGTGGCATGGAAAGTGGTATGAAAGAAAAAAACACTAATACACCAATTAAAAATGAAGCAAATAACCGTTTGAGCAATAAACGAGGCACTATTGCAATGGCTCGTACATCAGATCCACATTCAGCAACAGCACAATTTTTTATTAATGTAGCAGATAATAATTTTTTAGATTATCGCAGTAAAGAAATGTTTGGTCGTGAAGTTGTGCAAGAATGGGGCTATGCAGTATTTGGAGAAGTTGTTGAAGGTATGGATGTCGTAGATAAAATCAAAAGTGTAAAAACAGGGAATTATGGCTTTCATCAAGATGTACCCAAAGAAGATGTTGTCATTCAATCTGTTAGTATTGAATAAAAATAGATGAGGTTTTTTGATACACATACTCATTTTGATTATTTAGTTCGTCAAACTGACGAACCTGTTGCTCAACTTGTTCAAAAAGCTTTACAAAGTGCGGTAGAAAAGATCTTGATTGTAGGAGTACAAAGCCAAGATTTTGTTAATATCGAAAAACTTACCGCACTTTATCCAAAAAATCTTTATTATGGATTGGGTTTACATCCTCTGTATATTCAGAAACATCGGCAAAGTGATTTGGATTTGCTTGAAAAAAAACTAGCATACAATAATCCATCTTGTATTGCTGTAGCAGAAATTGGTTTGGAGCGTCATTATCCTGAGCTACTTAGGGAGCAATTATGGAAAAAACAATGTGATTTTTTTACTACACAATTGCAGCTGGCAAAACAATTTCAATTACCCGTTAGTATTCATTCTCGTCAAGCACATGATCAATTGTTTGGTTTTTTGAAAGTAGCTAATTTGTCAAGATGTGGTGTTATTCATGGTTTTTCTGGAAGTTACCAACAAGCTAAACGTTTTATTGATCTAGGTTATAAAATTGGTGTTGGTGGTACAATCACTTATCAGCGAGCAAATAAAACAAGAAATACTATTGCTAAACTGCCTCTTGATGCCTTGATTCTTGAAACTGACAGCCCAGATATGCCTATTAATGGATTTCAGGGTCAGCCTAACCGTCCTGAGAGAATTCGTCAAATTTTCACCGCACTTTGTTCAATTAGATCAGAACCATCAACACAAATTTTACAAGTAATTTGGCAAAATAGTTGTAGGTTGTTTCTGCTGGATCAAGATTAATTGTTGTAATACATTATTAGGATCTAGTTCTAAGGCTTGGCAATATTGAATAAATTCTAAAATATCTAATCTTCTATCTCCAGTCTCAATTTTACTTATCAACGAATAAACTACGTTCATTTTCTTCGCTAACTCGCGTTGCGATAAACCTAGTTTATTTCTCTGGAGAATGAATAATTCTCGCAACCAAACTTGTTCTGCGGAATAAATTGATGTTCTTAATTTTTTCATTGCACCTATTCTAGGTTCAAACAGTATTGCACCTGTTTTGGGTGCGATCAGCATAATAAGTATTATTCAAAAACTTAAGGCTAACTAAATAGAGGTATTGATAGTAAAAAATTAAGTTGATTTAAAGTATTTCTATATTGATTGGTTGTGATTTTGTTGGAAACGCTGTGACTTTCTCAATGCAATTTGTTTAGGTATCAAAAGTGCGGTCAAAAACGAAAATAAATCATAATTCAATATGTTATTAAAAGATACGAGATGCTGTAATTAAATTAATTTGAGTTAACAAAATACAGGAGAAAAATTATATGGTAGAACTCAATCAACAGAAAGGTATTGGTGTAATGGCTGACATTATTGCTTGCGTATTAGCAGTGTTAGGTATTTTATTTTTAGGTTTTATTTTTGTTCCTATTGCAGCAATTGTTGCATTAATAGGAACAATTATAGCAATAAAAAATAAGAATATTCGTGGCATTGGTATAAATATACTAGCTTGGGTATTGGTGCTAGTTGGGCTATTAACATCACCTATGTTATTAGCGATTTTTGGTTTAGGTACTAGTGCAGCTACTTTATAAAAAGAACCCTTTCTGTTCTATTTTAGTTTAGGAAAGAAAGGGAGGCTTTTAATTGAATATGATGAATAGGAAATTAAATGAAAAAATTATTATTGTTATTATTAGCAAGTTTTATGTTAACTGCTTGTTCTGAAAAAGACAAAAATTACTATATAAATAATATTGATGAGGCTGAGAAAAAAGTACAACAATGTACAACGGAATTAGAAGAAGCTTTTTTGACAAACAATAAAGAAAAACTTGTAAAATTAAAAAAAGATCCTGAATGTCTTGCTGCACGTGAAGCAGTTCGAGAAGATAAGATATCAAAAGCAGAGCAAGCTCTTCTGTTAAAAGAAACTGAACGGAAAAAAGCAATTTTGGAAGCAAAAGAAAAACTTTTAAAAGAGTATGGTAATACTAATTGGAAATTATTTGCTCAATCTTACGTTAATACAGAATGTGCAAAAAAATGGTTTGTCGGTAATGATGATTATAGTTGCATAGCATTCAGAGAAATTTATCAAGATAAAGTAAAAGATGCTAAAGCAGAGTTAACTAAAATCCCTTTTGTTGAGCTATTCAATCAAGAAAAATCCTATTGTGCAAAAGATAAACGTCCTCATTCAGTTTGTGATATTTGGGAAAAAACATTGAATGAGCAGGCTGAAGAATATTTTGAGCAAATGGAATTAAAAGAACTAAATAATCAAGAAACTACTTATTGCGATTATAAAACGAGTCAAGTTGTTTGTTCTACATTGAATAAGATTATCAATAAAAAGCATAAAGAAGTAGTTAGTCAATATGTGAAAGATTATGAATTACTAAAACGAGATTATAATCAATGTGTAATGCAAATTAAAAATGTAAAAAATAATTATATAAAACAAAGTAAAATCATGAACAGCTATCCTTGTAAACAAACAAAATCAGCTCGTATGGAACTTAGTTTGCCCTATGATGATTTCAAAACCTTAATGGAATAGTGCAGTCAATTTTTTAATTTAATGTGTTATGCCGATCTTAAATCAATTTAATTAAGATCGGTTTTTATTTCAGATCTTTTAATCGATAAATTACTTGATTAGCAGAACCTCGCCAGATAAGTGAAGGATCAGCTTGTTCTTGAATAAATTTGCCATCAATTATTACATCAATATAAGGCAAAATTTGCTTTTGTTGTTCGCTCAACTCGCTTAATTTGTAACCTGTCCATACCCAAATATCTTTATCAGGACATTCAAATTTAACTCGCTTTACAAGAGATAAAATTGTATTGAGATTTTTAGGATGAAGTGGATCGCCACCACTGAGTGTCAACCCTTGACGGCGAATACGAGTATCTTTTAAATCCTTGATAATTTGGTCTTCCATTGCTTTATCAAATAATATTCCCGAGCAGAAAGACCAACTTTTTTGATTGTAGCAACCTTTACACTTGTGTTCACATCCACTAACAAAGAGAGTGCAACGTGTACCTTCTCCGTTTACTATATCAACAGGATAATATTGCAAATAGTTCATTTATAGTCATAAATGTTTTACACGACGTTTAACTTCTTCTTGTTTACCTGCATTGAATGGACGAGCATCAGGGCTACCTAAATAACCACATACTCGTCGAGTTACAGATACTTTTTCACTGTCATGATTACCGCATTTTGGGCAAGTAAAGCCTTTACTAGTGCAGTTAAATTCACCAGTAAAACCGCACTCATAACACTCATCAATTGGGGTATTTGTGCCATAATAAGGTACTCGGGTGTAACTGTAGTCCCATACATCTTCTAGTGCTTTTAAATTATGCTGAATATTTGGATATTCTCCATAGCAAATAAAACCTCCATTTGCTAATGGGGGATAAGGCATTTCAAAATCTAATTTATCGTATGGATTAACTTTTTTCTCTACATCTAAATGATAGCTATTAGTATAGTATCCTTTATCTGTTACTCCATCAATGATACCAAATTGCTTTGTATCTAAACGGCAGAAACGATCGCATAGATTTTCGCTCGGTGTGGAATAAAGGCTGAATGCATAACCTGTTTCCATTTTCCATTGCTTAGTTGCTTCATTTAAATATTGAACAATTTCAATCGCTTTTTGTTGCAGAATTTTGTCATCATAAATATGATGATTGTATAATGCGTTGATAGTTTCGTGAATACCAATATACCCTAATGAAATTGAGGCACGTCCATTTTTGAAGATTTCGGCTACGTTATCATCAGCTTTTAGCCGCACACCGCAAGCTCCTTCCATGTAAAGAATTGGTGCAACACGGGCTTTTGTATTTTCTAAACGAGCAATGCGAGTCATTAAGGCTTTTTTTGCAATGGCGAGACGTTGATCAAGTAATTGGTAAAATCGTTTTTCATTGCCTTGAGATTCAATAGCAATTCTAGGTAAATTTAGGCTGACTACACCTAGATTATTACGACCATCATGTAAATATTCACCGTTTTCTTCATATGCCCCCAAGAAACTTCGACATCCCATTGGTGCTTTAAATGAACCCGTTACTTTCACTACTTGATCATAATTTAGAATATCAGGATACATTCGTTTTGAAGCACATTCTAATGCCAATTGCTTAATGTCATAATTTGGATCTTCAGCAACATGGTTTACTCCTTTTTTAATCGTAAATACGAGTTTAGGAAAAACAGGCGTTTTATGATTTTTGCCTAAACCACGAATACGATTTTGTAAAATTGCTTGTTGAATTAACCGCTCTTGCCAGCTAGTACCTAAGCCAAAACCGAAAGTGACGAAAGGCGTTTGTCCATTAGATGTGTGTAAAGTGTTCACTTCATATTCTAAAGATTGAAATGCGTCAAAACACTCTTTTTCAATTAAGCATTTTGCATACTCTTGCGCATTTGGCACTTGCCAAAGTGCGGCATTTTTCAAATGTTTTTCATAACTAAGTTGTACATAAGGAGCGAGCACTTCGTCAATACGGTTAATAGTTGTTCCGCCGTAAATATGACTTGCTACTTGAGCGATGATTTGTGCAGTGACTGCTGTTGCTGTACCGATAGATTTTGGCGGTTCAATTTCAGCATTACCCATTTTAAAACCTTGAGTAAGCATACCTTTCAGATCTACTAACATACAATTAAACATTGGAAAAAATGGTGAGTAGTCTAGATCATGGTAATGAATCTCACCTTTCTCATGAGCTAAAACAACATCTCTTGGTAAAATATAGCGTTTAGCATAATGTTTTGCCACGATGCCTGCTAGTAAATCTCGTTGAGTTGGGATTACTTTAGCATCTTTATTCGCATTTTCATTCAGTAGCTCAACATTACTTTGTTCTATTAGCCCTTCAATTTCTTTAGTTAAATTGCTACGTTTTTCACGAGAAAGATCACGATCATGACGATATTCAATATACGCACGAGCAATTTCAGGATACTTTCCTGACATCAAATGATTTTCTACTAATTGCTGGATTTGATTGATGTCGATTTCTAATTGATGGTGAGAGAAAATACTGTCACATACTTGTTGGCTAATTTTGTGACAATAACTCTCATCATCTATTCCCACAGCAGTTGCTGCTTTTTTGATTGCATTGATAATTCGTTGAAGCTCAAAGCCAGTGCGTGAATCATCACGTTTGATTACAAAGAAAGTTGCCATAGCTGAAATCTCATGCCTATAGTTAAAATAGTAATACTATATATTGATATTATTTTTATTTCAACCACAATATGTAGTGTTATTGCGAATGTTTAGCAAAATTATTGGATTGATTTTCGGGTTTGTTGATGAATTTTAAGGACAAATTATAGGGCATAGTAAAATTAAAATAGAGGACAAAAAATGAATATTATGTGATCTAGATCACATAATATAGTTAGATGAATAGCTTGCATACAAAGTGCGGTAGAAAAATATAAATAATCATCAATGCTCAAAAATATCTAAGCTTGGATATCTTTGAATTTAAAATGGAACTTATACAAAAATTTATAATCTAATGGGAGAAAAGTAATCTTTTTGAAAAACAGTATTACTTTTTGGTATGGTATTAATTATAATGATGTAACCTTAACACAATATGTGAGAATTAAAATGAAATTAAAAAAATCACTTTTTATTGGCTCTATAGCAGCTTCTGCCATGCTTTTAACTGCTTGCGATTTTCAGAAAACAGCAAATAATCAACCAGTAGCAGAGCAATCTAAATCAGCTTCGGCAGAAACGGTAGCGTTGAACCAATTTAATTCAGCCGTCAAAATCGTTCCTACAATGCGTAATCTTACAAAAGATAAAAATGGAAAAGACGCTTTTTCTTTAATTTTTAAAATAGAAAATATTAGTGATAAAGCAATTAGCGAAATTCAATGGTTTAGCGTTGCTGGTGTTGACTCTGGTATTATTGATATTTCTAATATTCCAGCAGTTTTTGAAAAGCCTTTAGCTGCAAAAAGCACCGAAACAGTTACGTTAACTAAATCTATAGAAAGTCTTGCGGAAACTAGTCGTCCTTTCTTTATGGATCCAAAAGCAAATATTAACGTTAAAGTATTGGCAGGAAAAATTGTATTTGAAGACAAATCTGTAATTGTAGTTACAACAGCAGATGATTTAGTTAAATACTTAAACAATACTACGAAAAAATAATTAAAGTAAAATAAAAATTAAAGGGAGCATATGCTCCCTTGTTTTTTTAATTAGTTTTTTTATTAGTATATTAAAGAAAATAAAATCCAGATTGGAAATGTTAAACTGATAAAAAATAAAATCAGTAGTGTGTAATAACTTAGCATATTTTTATTAAAAATATGGAAACCAAGTATTAAAACGATAATTAAGTGTAATATAAAATACAGCCCTAGTGCAAATTCATTAACAAAATTAACCGCACTTAAAGAAGCATAATATATTAATAACAATGCAATAGTTGCATTTAAAAATAATAAAATTAATGTAGCGAATGAAAGTAAGGAAATAAAGCCATTAAGACGATTTTTAGCAGATACAAGGATTAGGTTTGCTATAATAAATCCTATTAAAATTTGAGTAATAATATTGTATTTTAAAAAGTATGAGAAAGGTAATTGAACAAAAACTATCAAGTAAGTTAATATACCTAATATTGCTGATAATGAGCCAATTATTAAGAGAGATTTTCGCATAACAGGATCTTGAGGTTGTTGCCATATTGCAATTGTTGTTGCGATACCACATAAACTGACTATATCGGTAATAACATAATGATAATTTGAAAATACGCTTAATAAAAACCAAGTTCCCCAATAAAGCAAGAAATACAAATTTACTTGAATAAGCCTTGTATTTTGCCCTCGGCATATTTTTCCTTTAGCAAAAATTAAAAGACAAATTAATTGGGCCGTTAATACAGCTATAGCTAAATGAGAAATCGCTTTTAAGTTTAGTTGCAAATAAAAAGCAAAAAGATCACAACCAAGCAAAAAGCATATCATCACGAGTGATTGAATTATCATCAAATTTGAACGTTTTTCTGACATAAAAATTTTGTTTAATATGTTGCTATTATGAGCTTAGTAGTAACCGCACTTTTTTGATAAAAGTGCGGTTTATATTTTTGAAAATTTTAGTTATTGAGTCGCTTGGATTGCGGTTAGTGCGATAGTGTAAACGATATCATCGACTAATGCGCCACGTGATAAGTCATTCACAGGTTTACGCATTCCTTGTAGCATAGGTCCAATAGAAACTAAGTCAGCAGAGCGTTGAACAGCTTTGTAAGTAGTGTTTCCTGTATTCAGATCAGGGAAAATAAATACAGTAGCCTTACCTGCTACAGGAGAGTTTGGGGCTTTAGAGCGAGCTACATCTTCCATAACAGCTGCGTCATATTGCAATGGACCATCAATTATTAGATCTGGGCGTTTTTCCTGAGCGATACGAGTAGCTTCTTTTACTTTTTCTACGTCTGCACCGCTACCTGATGAGCCTGTAGAATAAGAAATCATCGCCACTCTTGGTTCAATACCGAATGATTTTGCAGATTCTGCTGATTGAATAGCAATTTCCGCCAGTTGTTCTGCTGTTGGATCTGGATTTACTGCACAGTCACCATAAACTAAAACTTGATCTGGTAATAACATAAAAAATATTGAAGAAATAATAGAATTACCAGGTGCAGTTTTAATGATTTGCATTGGAGGTCGAATAGTATTAGCTGTAGTATGTACAGCCCCTGACACTAAACCATCTACTTCGTTAGCTTCTAACATCATTGTTCCAAGTACAACGGTGTCTTTCAGCTGTTCACGAGCAAGTTCTTCAGTCATGCCTTTATTTTTACGTAATTCTACTAAGCGAGCAACATAATTTTCTGCGATGCTGGCAGGATCAATTACACTGATACCATTCCCAAGGGTGACCCCCTGTTCAGTAGCAACACGCTCTACTTCAGTAGGATTCGCTAACAATACACATTCTGCAATTCCACGCTCTGCACAAAGCACTGCGGCTTTTACCGTACGAGGTTCATCACCCTCTGGTAAAACAATGCGTTTTTTCGCTTGACGAGCCAACTCTGTTAATTGGAAACGGAATGCTGGTGGTGACATGCGACGTGAGCGTGTTGAAACCGCAGCCAAAGAATCAATAAATCCTGTGTCGAAATGCTTAGAAGTATATTGTTTAATATTTTCAATACGTTCTTTATCATCTACAGGTGCTTCTAAACTAAAACTTTGTAAAGTTAATGCAGTTTGCCATGTATTGCCTTCAATGCGGAAAATTGGTAACCCTGATTTTTCAAAAGCTGGTAAAGTAAGTTTTTTGATTGGATTATCAATTTTATAACCGCCAGTTAATAACAATCCACCCAGTTTAATTCCATTAGAGGCAGCTAGTGCCGTTGCCACAAGAACATCTGGGCGATCTGCTGAAGTGACTAATAAATTACCATCACGGAAATGTTCAACCATATTTGGAATAGTTCTTGCACAGAATGTAATACCACGAACACGACGAGTTTTAATTTCACCTTCATTAATAACGGCAGCACCTAAGTGATTGACAATATCAATGACGCGTGTAGCAATTAATTCAGCATTCCATGGAATACAAGCGAGAACTTTAATAGGGCTTTTATCGAATAATTTATAAACGTCAGCTACATTGTTGTGGCTATGTTGGTAAGCATCAAAAATTTCACTAAGATCTGGTCGAATTCGTCCACTTTCATCAATAGGAGCGTTAAATTTATTAATAACTACACCTAATAAATTAGGATTTTCTTTTCCACCAAATTGGCAAGCTGCCGCCTCAACATGATCTTTTAAGGCTATTGGTGTTTCAGTTGCTGGGGTAGTAACTAAAACAATTTCTGCATCCAATGCCTGAGCAATATTGTAATTAATAGAACTAGCATAAGCATGCTTACGAGTTGGAACTAATCCCTCTACAATAATAATGTCGTTATTTAGACTAAGTTTTTGATGACGTTCTACAATTTTTTCTAATAAAACATCTGTTTGATTTTGGCTAATAAGATTTTCAGCAACGCTAAGCATAAAAGGTTCAGCTGTTTCTACTGAACAAGCACTGCTACGGATAATGGAAGTCGAGCGGTCGATTTTATCTTCGTCTGTCTGAGGTTGAGAGATTGGTTTAATAAAACCAATTTTAGTTCCTTTTTGTTCTAAAGAGCGGATTAAACCGAGACTAACACTGGTTAAACCAACTCCAGCACTAATAGGAATAAGCATTATTGTTCTTGACATAATAAACCTTACTTTTACGATATAAAAAAAGAAACTGCCGAATAATTTCGGCAGTAGTATTTATTTAGATACAAAGACGAGCTGTATCTTGTGCGATTACTAACTCTTCATTAGTTGGAATAACCATTGCTATTGGCGTGTTATCTGTACTGATCACTCCTTCTTGACCGAAACGAGCAGTTAAGTTTTTATCATTATCTAGTTTATAACCAAATAATTTTAAGTGTTCCAAAGTAATTTCACGAACGTGAGCAGAATTTTCACCAATACCACCAGTAAAGACGATCGCATCTAAACGTTCTCCAATTACAGCCATGTACGAGCCAATATATTTTGCTAAACGGTAGCAAAATACGTCTAATGCACGTTTTGCTGGGATTTCTTTGTCATAATTATCTTCTGCATAACGACAGTCACTAGTAATTTCAGTTAGTCCTAATAATCCAGATTTTTTAGTCAATAGGTTGTTAATATCTTCTACAGACATGCCAAGATTATCATATAAATGGAATATAATAGCAGGATCTAAATCACCAGAACGAGTACCCATTACCAAACCTTCTAACGGAGTTAAGCCCATAGAAGTATCAATACATTTACCATGACGAATAGCCGCAACAGAAGCACCGTTACCTAAATGACAGCTGATTAAATTGACTTGATCTGCAGGAACATTTAAAAATTCTGCAGTTTTTTGCGTAATATAATAATGGCTTGTGCCATGGAAACCATAGCGACGAATACCGTGTTCTTTGTACAAAGAATAAGGAAGAGCATATAAATAAGCTTCTTCTGGCATTGTAGTGTGGAATGCTGTATCAAATACAGCAACATTTTTATCTTTCAAATGAGGGAACATTTTAAATGCTTCTTCAATACCAATTAAATGAGCAGGATTGTGTAAAGGTGCAAAAGGCACAGAATCTTTAATCCCTTGAAGTACGCTATCATCAATAATGACAGAAGAAGTAAATTTTTCTCCACCATGTACGACACGGTGTCCGATAGCTCCGATGTCATCTTGCAAAGATGGGTCTAATGGAAAAATATTATTAACGATAAAAGCGAGAGCTTCGCTATGTGCTGCACCTGCACCTAAATCTGCATTTCCTTTCTCACCGTGTAATTTCCATTTGATTCTAGCATCTGGTAAATGAAAGGCTTCAGCTAGTCCAGATAATTTTTCATCCCCTGACATTGGATCTAAAACAGAAAATTTTAATGAAGAGCTACCGCAGTTTAATATAAGAACTGATTTTTGTGACATATTAAGACCTATTTTTTGATTAAGTTAGAATAAGAAAGACTCAAATAAATTGAGTCAATCGTTTTACTACCCTAGAATACAACTTTTTGTGATTAAAATAAATTCTTAAATTAGAAAAATAATGATTTGGTTGCAATAATTTTAATTTTTTTATAGATTTATACGTTTTTATTGTAAGCAAGCAAGCTTGCGTTAAATCATGAATATTAGCTTTTAGGACAATCACTATGAATTTTTTTAGTTTGCTTAAAAAGGGGCAACGTTATTTATTAACTTGGCCTTTAGAAAAAAAGCTAGCGATGATTTTTCCAGAAAATAGAGTAATCCGAGCCACAATGTTTGGGCAAAATTTATGCCTTTTATTGCTGTATTTGCGATTTTATGGCAGCAGTTTTATGCCAAAGGTGATTATGTTGCTTTAGCTGCTGCTATTTTAACTGGTTTAGTTGCATTAGCACTACCATTGCAAGGTCTATATTGGTTGGGTAAACGCGCAACAACCTATTTACCTCCGAAAAGTGCGGTGTGGTTTAAGAAAATTTGTACCATGTTGAAAAAACAAAATATAGTTGTGCCAGTTAAAGAAACTCCAACTTACCAAGACCTAGCAGATGTGTTGAAAAAAGCTCAACAAAAGTTAGATCCAGATTTTTGGCAAGATATTTAAGTTTAGCTATAATCAAAATTTCATTTATATATCACTTAATTATATTTATTTGCATTTAGTTGTTTTTTTATATGTAGCCTATTATTTGGATCTGTTTTACGGAGTAGTATAGTTACATATATAATGATTCGCTGTTCAAAATTTACTGATGTAATTCAAAGATTGCGTTCTGTATTCCGCAAAGTTCAGCCTTTTTAATTTCATTTGAATACGCTTATTGTTGTAATAAGTATACTCTTGAATCTTTTTTTCAAGCTCGGCAAAAGTCTCAAATTGTTTCTCCAAATAACACTCATTTTTTTAGCCTATTGAAAAGCTTTCTATCGCTCTATTCTCTAAGCAAATTTATTATTTTTCCAAAAATTACTTTGGAAAAATTAAGTTATAGTAATAATTAAGTAGTTAGAAATTAAACATAATTTAGAATTGTAATATGGTTTATTCACACATGGGATTTTTATAGAAGTATGTTAGAATATGGTTGTTTTTGTATAGTATTTAAAATTTAGGATAAATAAATTAATGAAATCTTCTATTATCAATAAGTTAGAAAGCTTGAATGAACGTCATGAAGAGTTAGAAGCTTTGCTCGGTGATGTATCGGTGATTAATGATCAAGACAAATTTCGTGCATATTCAAAAGAATATTCTCAATTAGAAGAAGTTGTTAAATGTTTTGCTCGTTGGAAGCAGTTAAACGTTGATTTACAAGAAGCGGAGTTTTTGCTTAACGATCCAAGTATGAAAGAAATGGCAGTAGAAGAGATCGAAAATTGTACATCAGAGTTAGAGGGTATTGAGCAACAATTACAAATTTTATTATTACCGAAAGATCCAAACGATGAGTATAACTGCTATTTAGAAATTAGAGCTGGAACAGGCGGTGATGAAGCAGGTCTTTTTGCTGGAGACTTATTCCGTATGTACAGTCGTTATGCAGAAAGCAAGCGGTGGCGTGTAGAAATGCTAAGTGCTAATGAAAGTGAGCAAGGCGGATACAAGGAAGTCATTGTAAAGATCTCTGGTGACGGTGTGTACGGTCAATTGAAATTTGAATCAGGCGGTCACCGTGTACAACGTGTGCCGAAAACAGAGTCTCAAGGTCGAATTCATACTTCTGCCTGTACTGTTGCTGTAATGCCAGAATTACCCGAAAGTGAAATGCCAGAAATTAATCCTACAGATTTACGTATTGATACTTACCGCTCTTCTGGTGCAGGTGGTCAGCATGTTAATACAACGGACTCCGCAGTACGTATTACTCATATTCCGACGGGAATTGTAGTTGAATGTCAGGATGAACGTTCACAACATAAAAATAAAGCTAAGGCTTTGTCTGTATTGGCATCTCGTATTGTGCAAGCAGAACAAGAAAAACAAGCTCAAGAACAAGCTGATACTAGACGCAACTTGCTCGGCTCAGGCGATCGTTCCGATAAAATTCGGACTTATAATTATCCGCAAGGACGAGTAACAGATCATCGAATTAATTTGACTATCTATCGTCTTGATGAAGTAATGAATGGTAAAATTGATGAGCTTATTCAGCCGATTATTACTGAATATCAAGCAGATCAGCTTGCAGCACTTTCTGAGCAAAATTAATTTGAACTTCATTAAATTGGTGTAATAACATGAATTATGCTCAATGGCTTGAGTTTGCTAAGGAAAGATTAGTTCAAAATCAGAGTTTAGATCCTTTTCTTAATCCTAAAAGCGATAGTCTTTTGTTATTAGAATTCGTTACTAAACGTAATCGAGCTAGTATTTTGGCATTTTCTGATGATCGGTTAACTGAATTCGAACTAACACAATTAACAGAACTATTAGAAAAACGTTGTCAGCAGCAACCGATGGCGTATATTTTAGGGGAAAAATCTTTTTGGACCTTAAATTTAAAAGTATCTCCTTGTACGTTAATACCGCGTGCAGATACGGAAATTTTAGTAGAGCAAGCATTAAAAATAATTAAAGAGCGGTTAAAATATCCACAAAATTTAGTGCAACAAGAATTTGCTATTTTGGATTTAGGGACTGGCACGGGAGCAATCGCACTTTCTCTAGCATCTGAATTAGAGGATATTGCTGAGCAACATAAATTCAATTTACGTATTGTAGGAGTAGATTTTTTGTTAGAGGCAGTGGAGTTAGCAAGATCTAATGCCATACGTCATAATTTGAATAAAGTGGAATTTATCCAAAGTGATTGGTTTAATGAAATCAACGATCATTATGATATGATTGTAGCAAATCCCCCTTATATTGATGAAAACGATGAACATTTAACTCAAGGTGATGTGCAGTTTGAACCTAAAACAGCATTAGTCTCAGCAGAAGAAGGTTATTCTGACTTAAAACATATTATTAAAATAGCACCGCAGTATCTAAAGCCACAAGGAGTCTTATTATTAGAACATGGTTGGCAACAGGCGAACAAAGTGCGGTCATTTTTTACAAAGAATCAGTGGCAGCATGTTATGACTATTAAAGATTATAGTGGTAACGATAGAGTGACGATAGGACAAAAAAATGAAAAATAACTGGCTAGGGGAAAAATATTATCACCGAGCATTGTATGATGAAATGATCTATTTTTACCAACTTACTTTTGATGATGATGGAGAGGAAATTTATCGTATTCGGGGATTAATGGGAAACTTGGTTAGAAAAGCACGTAAAGCCTTTAGTCCTGAAATGACGATTAAACAAAAAGTTGATCGTTTGCTTGCGTTAGTTTATGACGATTGGGGATTTTATTGTGACCCGAGTAATTATTTTCATTCTTCAAATTTATACTTACATTATGTGCTAAAAAATCGCTCCGCAATGCCAATTAGTATTGCAGGAATTATTTTATACTTAGCGGAAAGTTTGTCATTACCTATTTATCCAGTTAATTTTCCAACACAACTAATTTTGCGAGTGGACATAGAAAAGGAAACTTTTTTTGTTGATCCTTGGGATGGGAAATATGTCACATATCAATATTTACAGCAATTATATGAAGGTGCGTTTGGTTTTGCCGCGGAAATGAAAGAAGAAACTTTGCAATACGCTGGTTGTAATGAATTAGTGAAACGATTTAGTGAAATAGCAAAAAATGCACTTATTCGAGATCAGTTAAATTTTAGTGCGTTAGTTTATATTGAAGCTTTAGTTGATCGACATCCAAATAGTCCTTATGAAGTCAGAGATCGAGGTATTGTGTTTGTTAAATTAGGTTGTATTAGAGCAGCAGTTGATGACTTGACACATTTTGTTGAAAAATGTCCCCATGATCCTTCAGCGATATTATTAGCGAATCAAATTTCTGAACTTAAAAATGAACTAGAACCTATTCATTAAAAGGAAATTATTTATGAAAAATAAAATTATTCGTTTAGGCAATATTGAGATTGCTAATCACAAACCTTTTGTATTGTTTGGCGGTATGAATGTGTTAGAGAGCCTTGATATGGCAATGCGAGTTTGTGAAAAATATGTAGAAGTAACACAAAAACTAGGAGTACCTTATGTATTTAAGGCTTCTTTTGATAAAGCTAACCGCTCTTCTATTCATTCTTATCGAGGACCAGGTATGGAACAAGGGCTGAAAATTTTTCAGGCTTTGAAAGAAAATTTTGGAGTAAAAATCATTACAGATGTACACGAAGTTTATCAATGTCAACCTGTTGCAGATGTTGTAGATATTATCCAACTTCCAGCTTTTCTTGCTCGTCAAACTGACTTAGTTGAGGCTATGGCTCGAACAGGAGCGGTAATTAATGTAAAAAAACCACAATTTTTAAGTCCTGGTCAAATGGGAAATATCGTAGAAAAAATTGAAGAGTGTGGCAATGATCAAATAATTTTATGTGATCGAGGTACTAATTTTGGTTATGACAATTTAGTTGTTGACATGCTTGGTTTTGGTGTAATGAAAACTGTTTCTAGAGGTTGCCCTATTATTTTTGATGTGACTCATTCTTTACAATGTCGAGATCCTTTTGGTGCAGCATCAAGTGGGCGTAGAGCACAGGTAACAGAACTTGCTCGTGCTGGAATGGCAGTTGGCTTAGCTGGATTATTTTTGGAAGCTCATCCTCAGCCAGATTTAGCTAAATGCGATGGACCTTCTGCATTACCATTATCGAAGCTAGAAGCTTTTGTTTCACAAATTAAGGCTGTTGATGATTTAGTAAAATCCTTTGTTGAAATTGATACTACAAATTAATAATAGTTAAAATTTATGCTTCAGTTTAATCTTTTTTGCAAAACAAAAGTGAAAATATTGTTAATTAATAAGCCTTGTTGTATAGTCGAAGTGTAATTTAATCATAACTTGCTAAAGGAGATTTTATGAAAATTGTTTTTCTTGATAGTACTGCATTACCCAAACATATTCCTATTCCACGTCCAAATTTTCCTCATCAATGGATTGAATATGAATATACGAGTGCTGAACAAACTGTTGAGCGAGCTAAAGAAGCAGATATTATCATTACTAGCAAAGTCATTTTTAATCGCGAAGTTATGCAACAGTTACCAAACTTAAAACTGATTGCACTTACAGCAACAGGTACAAATAATATTGATCTTATTGCGGCAAAAGAACTCGGTATTACAGTAAAAAATATTACTGGATACTCATCAGTTACTGTACCAGAACATGTATTGGGTTTAATTTTTGCTCTTAGACATAATTTGATGAACTGGTATAGAGATCAACTTTCTGCAAAATGGGCTGATTGCAAGCAATTTTGTTATTTTGATTACCCTATCAACGATGTTAAAGGTTCAACTTTGGGGGTTGTAGGAAAGGGAAGCTTAGGAACGGAAATTGGACGTTTAGCTACCGCACTTGGAATGAACGTCATGTATGCAGAACGTAAAGGAGCCAAAACGATACGTGATGGTTATTTACCTTTTGAAACAGTACTAAAAGAAGCTGACATCGTTACTTTGCATTGCCCATTAACAGCAGACACTCAAGATTTAATTAATGCTGATACTCTAAAATTAATGAAACCGACTGCTTATTTAATTAATACTGGTCGTGGTCCATTAGTTAATGAACAAGCGTTAGTAGAGGCTCTACAAAATAATACTATTGCAGCTGCAGCTATTGATGTAATGGTTAAAGAACCACCAGAAAAAGATAACTTACTATTACAAGCCGCAAAGACGTTACCAAATCTTATTATTACACCACATATAGCTTGGGCATCAAATCAAGCAGTAGATATTTTAGTAAAAAAACTTTGTAAGAATATAGAAGATTTTGTTGTAGAGGGTAAATGACGTATAATCTTCAAATTCTGAAATCATTCCCCTGATTTCACAGGGGAATTTAATTTGGCTATAAAATGACATTGCCTATTTCTTTTTTTATTGCTTTGCGTTATTGGCGAGCTAAAAGTGCGGATCGTTTTGGTCGTTTAGTGAGTAATCTTGCTTCTATTGGGATTATGCTCGGTGTTTGTGCGTTAATTATTGTATTATCAGTGATGAACGGCCTAGAAAACAACCAAAAACAACAAGTATTAGCTACTATTCCACATGCTATTATTAGTCCATTACAGGGGCATATTGAATTATCAGATTCTTTGCCTATTTTACCCAAAGAAGTGCAAAGTGCGGTAGCTATCAATAGTACGGATGTAATACTACAATCGGCGAATGCAGTTAGTGCAGGGAAAGTAATTGGCGTGCAAAAAGAAACTGACGATCCTTTATTACTAAATTTTAGTGCGAGTGAATTACAACAATTATTACCTAAAGGTGGTTTTCGAGTTATTATTAGTTCTCAGCTTGCTCAACAACTAAAGCTACAAGTTGGAGATAAAGTTAGGTTGATGATTACAGAAAATAGTCAATATACTCCTTTTGGGCGAGTACCTGTACAGCGTTTATTTACTGTCTCTGCTGTTTATTTTTCACCCTTTGAGAATTCAACAATTTTTACTGAGCTAACTGATATTGGAAGATTAATGCGGATTTCCACTACTCAAGCCGAAGGCTATCGTTTATTTTTACAAGATCCATTTTTAATTACTGAATTATCACGATCTTTTCCTACGGAAAAATGGAAAATTAAAGATTGGCGAACTCAAAAAGGGGAATTTTTCCAAGCAGTTAAAATGGAAAAAAATATGATGGGTTTACTTGTGAGTCTTATGATTATTGTTGCGGTATCGAATATTGTTACATCATTGAGTTTAATGGTAGTAGATAAGCAGGGAGAAATTGCTATTTTACAAACGCAGGGTTTAAAACATAAACAGATTCAACAAATTTTTATTTTTCAAGGATTGATTGTCGGGGCAATTGGTACGCTATCTGGACTGTTGTTAGGACTGATCTTGACTTTAAATCTAAATCATATACTCACTCTCATTAATCCTTATGGCATATATTTGCCTATAGAAATCAACAATGTCCAAATCATCATGATCCTTGTGTTTTCGTTGTTATTATCTTTACTATCAACATTATATCCAGCTTATCGAGCAGCAAAAACAGAACCAGCAGTAGTGCTACGTTATGAGTGATAAACAAATTTGTGGTAATTTAAAAAATATGAATGAGAAACGTTTATTAGATTGTAAAAATTTGAGCAAGTCTTATTTGCAAGGAGACACTAAAACTCTTGTAGTCAAAAATGTGAATTTTTCACTACAACAAGGTGAACTTGTCGCAATCGTTGGTACTTCGGGATCTGGTAAAAGCACCCTTCTGCATATGCTAAGTGGACTTGATCAACCAGATAGTGGCGAAGTCTTTATTAAAGGGCAATCACTTCAACAAGCAAATAGTGATGAATTAGCTATTTTACGTAATCGGTATTTAGGATTTGTATATCAGTTTCACCATTTGTTAGCAGATTTTACCGCTATTGAAAACGTAATGATGCCAATGTTGATTGGTAGACAAAATAAAACTGAAGCTCAAAATCGAGCAGAAAATATTTTAAATTCTGTAGGGCTTGCTCATCGTTTGACTCATCGTCCGTCAGCCCTATCAGGGGGAGAACGTCAACGAGTTGCTATTGCCAGAGCATTAGTCAATAATCCTGCTCTTGTTTTAGCTGATGAACCTACGGGAAATTTAGATCGCTATACTACAGAAAGTATTTTTGACTTAATCCGACAATTAAACGCTGAACAAAATACGGCATTTTTATTAGTTACTCATGATTTACATTTAGCAGAAAAATTCTCAAAACGTTTAGTGATGCAAGATGGTACTCTGACAGGAGAAATAGCATGAGTCACCCATTCTTTATTAGTCTGCGTTATCAACAAGTTAAACAAAAAAATCCATTAGTATCGTTAATTTCCGCTTTCTCTTTAATTGGCATCGCACTTGGTGTAGCTGTGTTGATTTTAGGACTAAGTGCAATGAATGGTTTCGAACGAGAGCTAAATAATCGCATTCTTGCAGTTGTACCCCATGCTGAAATTTTTACACTAGCGGAAAAGGGTGGCATTTCAGTAATTGAACAGAGACAAAATTTGACCGCACTTTTACAACAAAATCCGCAAATTGTTGCTAGCTCACCTTTTGTTTCGTTCTCTGCATTAATTGAAAATGGTACAAAATTGAAAGTTGTTCAAATTAAAGGTGTGGCAAAAAAAGCACAAGATAAAGTGAGTCAGTTAGGACAATATGTTTTGGAACAAAACTGGCAAAAATTTGATCAGCAAGGCGGTTTGATATTAGGTAATGGTATTGCGAAAGAACTTGGAGTGAAAGTGGGTGATGTAGTCACTTTGTTAATTTCAAAAAATCAAAGCAATGCCTCGAATAATAAATTTGAGCAACCAGAACGTTATTCTATTTATGTTACTGGTATTTTGCGTTTGGATGGACAACTGGATCATAGTTATGCTCTGATGCCTTTAAAACAAGCTCAGCAATTATTAGGTTATAATTCACAACAAATTAATGGTATAGAAATAAAAGTACAAGATCCTTTCAAAATTAGCTCAATGCGTTACGCTGAATTGCAAGATTATCCACAAAGACTTGCTGTTCAAAATTGGAGTGATAAATTTGGTTATATGTATCGTGATATTCAGTTAATACGTGCAGTAATGTATATTTCAATGATACTAGTAATTAGTGTAGCCTGTTTTAATGTGGTTTCTACTTTAATAATGGCAGTAAAAGATAAACAAAGTGATATTGCTGTACTGAGGACGTTAGGGGCAAATAACGGCTTTGTTAGGCAGATTTTTATTTTTTATGGTTTATTAGTGGGAATGAAAGGTTGTATTATTGGTACTATTTTAGGTATAGTACTATCTTTAAATTTAACCGCACTTATTCAAGCTCTTGAATCGATCATTGGTAAAAAATTATTATCAGATGGTGTCTATTTTGTGGATTTTTTACCAAGTGAACTACATTGGCAAGATGTGTTATTAGTTTTGTTAGCTACATTAATGTTGAGCTTGCTAGCAAGTTTGTACCCAGCCAATCGTGCCGCAAAATTACAACCAGCACAAGTGCTGAGTAACTATTGATTTGTTGAAAATGTGGTAATTTTTTTATTTTTTCGTGAAAACAAATAATAAATGTTGATAATTAAGTGAGTGATATATGACAAAAACAAAAATTAAAATTGCAAATGATGATACTCGAATTGTAAAAACAGCTCAGGTACTACCGCCTATTGCATTATTAGAAAAATATCCAGCAAGTAGGAAAGCAATTAACATTGTAAAGCAAACTCGTCAAAAAGCTCATGATATTATTCATCAAAATGATGATCGCTTGTTAGTAATTATTGGACCTTGTTCAATTCATGATCCTAATTCTGCTTTAGAATATGCTTTAAAAATTAAACAAATGCGAGAGAAGTATCAAGATACTCTTGAAATTATCATGCGAGTATATTTTGAAAAACCGAGAACTACAGTTGGTTGGAAAGGATTAATTAATGATCCTTTTTTAAATAATACTTATGCTTTAAATGATGGATTGCGGATTGCTCGTAAATTACTATCCGATATTAATGATTTAGAAGTTCCTGCAGCTAGTGAGTTTTTAGATATGATTACACCGCAATACTTAGCTGACTTTATTAGTTGGGGGGCGATTGGAGCTAGAACTACAGAATCTCAAGTTCATCGCGAGTTAGCGTCGGGACTTTCTTGTGCTGTGGGGTTTAAAAATGCAACAAATGGTTCTGTTAAAATAGCCCTTGATGCGATAGGTGCAGCGGAAGCACCCCACCATTTTCTATCCGTCACGAAATTTGGACACTCAGCCATTGTATCTACGACAGGTAATAATGATTGCCATGTCATTTTACGAGGTGGAGATAAAGGTCCAAATTACAGTGAAAAAGACGTAACTTTAGTTTGTGATAAAATTAAAGAGAGCGGTCGAATTGGACATGTTATGGTTGACTTTAGTCATGCTAATAGTGATAAACAATTTAAAAAACAATTAGATGTGTGTAAATCTGTATGCCATCAAATTTCCGCTGGTTCGACCCAAATTTTTGGTGTAATGGTTGAGAGCCATTTAATTGAAGGTCGTCAAGATATTATCGACGGTACCGCGAGTTGTTATGGTCAAAGTGTAACAGATGCGTGTCTTGGCTGGTCTGATTCAGAACAAGTTTTGGCTGATTTGTCTCAGGCCGTTATTGCTCGTCGTCATAAGAATAGCTCTTGCATCTGATTACTGATACAAATCATCATTTATTAAGTGCGGTGTAATACTGCAAAAATTTTTTAGGTATAAATTAAAAGGCATTTTATTAACTGCCTTTTAATTTAAAGAATTTCTATTTTACTTTAACGATCCAACCACTTGGTGCATCTATATCACCGAATTGAATGCCGACTAATTCGTTATACAGCTTTTGTGTAACTTCACCGACTTCAGTTTCTGAATAAAATACATGGAAATTATCCCCATACTGAATACCGCCGATTGGTGTAATGACAGCAGCAGTACCACAAGCACCAGCTTCTTTGAATTGTTCTAATTGATCGATATATACATCACCTTCGATAATCTCCATTCCTAAACGTTCTTTTGCTAAGTAAAGCAAAGAATATTTAGTAATGCTAGGTAAAATAGAAGGTGAAAGCGGAGTAATAAATTTATTATCTTTTGTAATACCAAAGAAATTTGCAGATCCAACTTCTTCAATTTTTGTATGTGTAGCTGGATCGAGATAGATACAGTCACCAAAATGGCGTGTTTTCGCTATCAACCCTGGATAGAGACTTGCTGCGTAATTTCCACCTACTTTTGCAGCTCCCGTACCATGTGGTGCAGCTCGATCATATTCTGATACAATAAAATTAGTTGGAGACATTCCACCTTTAAAATAAGCACCAACAGGACAACAGAAAATAGAGAATATATATTCTGGGGCAGGATGCACTCCAATATTATCACCTACACCAATAAGGAATGGACGTAAATAGAGAGTTGCTCCAGTACCATATGGAGCAAGCCATTGTTCATTAGCCTTTACTACTTGCTTACAAGCATCAATAAACATTTCTACAGGGACTTCTGGCATGAGTAAGCGTCTCGCACTGGCTTGCATACGCAATGCATTTTGATCTGGGCGGAATAAATTGATTGAACCGTCTTTACAGCGATAAGCTTTTAGTCCTTCAAAAGATTGTTGACCATAATGAAGAGCAGTTGAACCTTCGCTAATATGCAATACATTATCTTTAGTGAGTTCGCCTTCTGACCATTTACCATCTTTCCAATAAGCAATATAGCGATAATCTGTTTTAATATAATTAAATCCTAAGTTTTGCCAATCTATATTTTTAGTCATCTTATTTCCTTGGTTCTATACGACAGAATCGTTTCAATCTACACTATTATAAAAATTTTTAAAACTAAAAATATAAAGAATTTTAAATTTCTTTTATTTAGATAGGAAAAATCAGAGAAATTATGATAGGATCCAAAGTAAAAAAACACCGCCCTTGTAGAGCGGTGCATAACCTAAATAGGTTCAAATATACAGGAAGTGAAATGAGTAACTAGACTAGTTACTCTGTCCGATCTCTCGGACAATATGCAAACACAACATCATACTTAAGTCCGAAACTCTTTAACCAGTAAGGAATTACCAATCATTAAGTATGTGTTTATTTTAATGAGGGAATTAGAATCCCACAAGGTATATTTTTTTATTACAGATATAAAAAAAACTAATCTGAGATCAATGGGTTATCAAAAGATAATGTTTTTTAATAGGATCTTTTATGTATAAACGTTTGCCTCCTTTGAATTCATTGAAGGCTTTTGAATGTTCTGCTCGTCATTTAAGCTTTACTAAAGCAGCAGATGAACTTTTTGTGACTCAAGCAGCGGTTAGTCACCAGATAAAGTTGCTAGAAGATTTTTTAGGTATTGAGTTATTTAAGCGTAAAAATCGTTCGTTAGAGCTTACGGATGCAGGCAAGGCTTATTTTTTAGATATAAGTAAAATTTTGCAACGTTTGTCTGAAGCAACAAACAAATTGCTTGCACAAGTAAATGAAAAACATTTAACAATCAGTGTACCGCAAACTTTTGGGATTCAATGGCTTGTTCCACATTTGAGTGAATTTAATAAATTATATCCTGATATAGAAGTTCGCTTAAAAGGTGTTGATCAAGATGAAGGTGCATTGAGTAAAGATGTTGATGTCGCAATTTATTATGGACGCGGGCATTGGGATAATTTGCAAGTAGAAAAGTTAGTAGAGGAAGAGCTACTGGTGTTAGCTTCTCCAAAATTGTTGGAAAAACAACCGCTCTTGTCGGCAGAAGATTTACATAATCATGTTCTCATTCATATTCACACTTATGATAATTGGCGAACAATGACTGATTATTTGCAATTAGAAGGTATGAATATTCAACATGGTCCTCTTTTTAGTCATACATTTATGGCGTTGCAAGCCGCAATACATGGACAAGGAATTGTACTGGCAAATAAATTATTGGCACAGCAGGAAGTGGATAATGGGGACTTGCAAATAGCTTTACCAACGGTGTTAAAAGATCCGAAGTCTTTTTATGTTGTAAATTATCCTGAACAAGCAAATAATCCACAAATCGTGGCTTTTCGAAATTGGATTATGAGTGCAATCAAACAAAAGCAAGGTAATACAAATGAATAGTCTACTTTTGTATTGTCGAGCAGGTTTTGAAAAAGAGCTTGCTGCAGAAATAACGGAAAAATCTAGTGCATTGGGCGTGTTTGGTTTTGCTAGAGTAGTAGAAAACAGTGGTTATTTGTTATTTGAATGCTATCAAGAGTCTGAAGCTGATTGGTTAGCACAACAATTATCTATACAACAACTAATTTTTGCTCGTCAAATGATAGTAGTATCTGATTTATTATCTTCTTTAAATCCCCAAGATCGCATTACTCCTATTATCGAAAAATATAAAAATAATACCGCACTTGATCTGACTAAGAGTACTGAACTATGGGTGGAAACAGCAGATACTAATGAAGCGAAAGAGCTTTTAACATTTTGTCGTAAATTTACAGTACCTATGCGAAATGCAATGAAAAAACAAGGATGGTTAGTATCTAATAAACAATTAAAGTGCGGTCTAACTTTGCATATTTTTTTCATTCAACCAAATAATTGTTATATCGGTTATTCTTATAACCAACATCATGCTCCCTATTTTATGGGAATTTTGCGGTTAAAATTTCCTGTAGAAGCACCTAGTCGCTCAACACTTAAGCTGGAAGAAGCTATCCGAACTTTTATTCCTAAAGAAAAAGAACATCTGCATTTCAACCAAGAAATGTATGCTGTAGATTTAGGTGCTTGTCCTGGTGGGTGGACTTATCAGCTAGTGAAACGAGGCTTGTTTGTTTATGCTGTTGATCATGGCAAAATGGCATCAAGCTTGCATGAGACTGGGCGTATTGAACATTGTGCTGAAGATGGTTTTAAATTTCATCCTCCAAAACGTAAAAAAATTCATTGGTTGGTATGCGATATGGTAGAGCAACCTAGTCGTGTGATTACTCTTATTGCAAAGTGGTTTAGTTATGGTTGGTGTAAAGAAAGTATCTTTAATTTAAAATTACCAATGAAAAAACGTTATCAAGAAGTACAAAAGTGTTTAAGTTATATTGAAACCATTCTTGATGAAAAAGGATTTAAAGTGAAAATACAGGCAAAACAACTGTATCATGATCGAGAGGAAGTCACAGTTCACATTCAAATTATGTGACAGTGAAATGTCACATAATTTTTGTCTTATTGCATTTGAACTAAAATTGATTATAATGTTGCTGTATAAAAAAACAGTGGTGATGTGATGGATATTTCAGAATTACTCAATGGATTAAATGATCGTCAGCGTGAAGCAGTGTCTGCTCCTTTAGGTAACTATTTAGTATTGGCTGGAGCGGGAAGTGGTAAAACTCGAGTTTTAACTTATCGTATAGCTTGGTTGATTGCAGTAGAAAACATTTCCGAAAGTAGCATTATGGCAGTTACTTTCACAAATAAAGCTGCGGCGGAGATGCGACATCGTATTGAATCTACACTAGCACAATATTCGCAACCTAATTTATTTGGCATGTGGGTTGGTACGTTTCACAGTATTGCACATCGTTTATTACGATCACATTACCTTGATGCAAAGCTACCACAAGATTTTCAAATTTTGGATAGTGAAGATCAGTTAAGGTTAGTCAAGCGTTTAATGAAGCTACACCACTATGATGAACATAATTTTCCACCTAAACAAGCCTGCTGGTATATCAATCATAAAAAAGAAGAAGGGTTAAGACCAAACCAAATTGAGCATTATAATGATCCTCAAGAAAAACAGTGGGTTAGAATTTACCAAATTTATCAAGATGTTTGTGATCGTTCTGGTTTAGTTGATTTCTCAGAATTGCTATTGCGAGCATATAAATTATTAGAGAGCAAACCAGTTATTCTTCAGCGCTATCAACAACGTTTTCAACATATTTTAATTGATGAATTTCAAGATACTAATAAAATTCAATATGCTTGGATTAAATTATTAGCAGGTGATAGTGCAAAGTTGATGATTGTTGGCGATGATGATCAATCTATCTATGGTTGGCGTGGTGCTAAAGTAGAAAATATTCACCATTTTTTACAGGATTTTCAAAAAGTTAAAAAGATTATTTTAGAGCAGAATTATCGTTCTACAGAAAATATTTTACAGAGTGCAAATCAGTTGATTGCCAATAATGAAAAACGCTTAGGAAAAAATCTTTGGACAGCGGGAGAAAAAGGCGAGCCTGTAGAAATTTATGCAGCGTTTAATGAGCTAGACGAAGCTTTATTTGTAGCATCACAAATTAACTTATGGCTAGATGAAGGCGGAAAATTAGATGATTGTGCTATCTTATATCGTAGCAATAGATTATCTCGTGTTATTGAAGATGCTTTAATTCGTTCAAATATCCCTTATCGTATTTACGGTGGATTACGCTTTTTCGAACGTCAGGAAATTAAAGATGCATTAGCATATTTACGTTTAATTGCTAACCGCCAAGACGATGCTGCTTTTGAGCGTATCGTTAATACTCCGCTAAGAGGTCTTGGGGAGCGTACTCTTGATGTATTAAGAACGTTGACAAGAGAACGGCAAATCACTTTATGGCAGGCAACTCAACTCGCAATTAATGAAAATATGTTGGCTAGCCGTGCTGCTACTGCACTTTTTCGTTTCATAGAATTAATTAATTCACTAGAACAAGATACATCAGAAATGCCGCTGTTTGCTCAAACGGATTTTGTCATCAAACATTCTGGTTTATATCAAATGTATCAACAAGAGAAAGGTGAAAAAGGCGAAGTTCGAATTGAAAACTTAGAAGAGTTAGTTACTGCAGCAAAAGAATTTGTTAAACCTACTGATGCAGAAGATATGTCTGATTTAACGGCTTTTCTCACTCACGCTTCTCTTGAGGCTGGTGAAGAACAAGCTTCTGTGCATGAAAGCTCAGTACAAATGATGACCTTGCATTCAGCAAAAGGATTAGAGTTTGATCGAGTATTTATTATTGGTATGGAAGATGGTATTTTCCCAAGCTTTCAATCTTTAGAAATACCACAACAATTGGAAGAAGAACGTCGATTAGCTTACGTAGGTATTACTAGAGCAAAGAAAAAATTAACGCTTTGCTATGCAGAAAATCGTCGTTTATATGCAAAAGAAGAAAAACATTTTCCTTCTCGTTTTATTGCCGAGTTACCCGAAGCCAATATTCAAGCTGTGCGTTTACGAGGAACGGTTCGTCGAGCTTATAATAGAAGTGCGGTCAGTACTAATAGACTTTTCATAGAAAACGAATTATCCGATTGGAAGGTGGGGCAAAAGGTCAAGCATGCTAAATTTGGAACAGGGACAATCATCAATATTGAAGGTTCTGAAAATAATACTCGGCTTCAAATTGCTTTCCAAGGTCAGGGGATAAAATGGTTGATTGCTTCCTTAGCAAAATTAGAAAAATTGTTTTGATTAATCACCGATGTTAAAAATCGAGTAATATTGCTCAATTTTCTATTGCAAAAATGAATAAGCTATAATGTTTCTAGTAGATCATCAATTGCTTTACATAATAAAGTGCGATCATGACGGTAGTTAATATTATCATCGTTTAAACGACGTGCAATAACGTTTATTCTATCAGTAAATATTTTTTCTACAGTATCATGTTGTACAATTGCTCCATCAATAATATCTTTACCTACAGTACGATTGATCCAATCAACTCGAGCCGATAAAGAAAGCTCTGCTGCAGGGCTATGTTCTACGCCAAGATTATCAATGAATATTTTTTTTGCTACACTTTGTTTCAAAGTTTCAGCAATTTCAGGCAATAGAATAGGAGGAAGAATACTTGTGAAAAAGCTACCAGGTCCAAACAAAATGATTTCAGCTTGTTGAAGTGCGGTTATAGCTTCGGGAGTTGCCTTTACTAACGGAACCAAAAATACAGATTTAGGTAATTCTGCTAGATTATCAATATCGACTTCCCCAACAATACCATTACCTGATGGTAATGTTGCAGCTAAATGCACTGAATGTTCTGACATGGGAATAATAAAAGATTTCACTCTAAGCAAATCACGAATTAAATTTACCGCATCTGTGGGGCGAATGTGCATATTCTCTAGAGCTTTGAGCATTAAATTACCAAGGTTATGTCCTGCTAGCTCACCGCTACCAGAAAAACGGTATTCAAATAATGCAGAGGCTGTGCTGGGTTCAGTAATGATTTGATTGAGACAATTACGTAAATCTCCCCACGCAATACCGCCTTGTTCTCTACGAATTCGCCCTGTAGAACCACCATTATCTGTGGTTGCTACAATCGCAGTTAAACGTTCTTCCATGAAACTCAATGCCGACATAACACGTCCTAAACCATGTCCACCACCAATTGCGACTATTTTTTTTATTTTATCAAGATTTTTATGACTGGTATAAGGGCGAGAGTTAGTCATTTCATCCTCTTTTATTTTGTAGTGATTTCAATAGCCTCATTATACTCACTTGTATTTTAAAGCCAATCAAATAAATCAATTTACTCTCTCAAATTGCTATAAAATATCGTTATGTATTTTTTTATATAATTGATTTTTAAGGAAATTTATATCAAAAATGATAGCGTAGATAAACGCTTTATATTAGAATTAACGCAATATTACGCATGACTCCGAGCTTGTTTACCTAACTTTTTAGTTTTTATAAAAACAAGGTGGCAATGCCAGTAGTATTTATACTGCTCAAGGATAAAATTGGAAACGATTTATCCTCTCGTATTTTAGAAAGGTGTATAATGCAACAACCAATCTTTGTTAAAAATATAAGTGAAGATCGCTTAATTGATTCTTTTCAGCGTGAGTATCATTATTTACGGCTCTCCATTACTGAAGCTTGTAATTTTCGTTGTAATTATTGTTTACCTCAGGGATATAAATGTACTACAAATCGACCGCACTTTCTCGATATTGATGAAATTCGTCGTTTAGTTAATGGATTTGCTGAATTTGGCACTAAAAAAATACGTATAACGGGTGGAGAACCAACTTTACGTAAAGATTTTTTATCTATTGTTGAAACCGTAGCACAGCAAGAACAGATTAAACAAATTGCGTTAACAACTAATGGTTACAGAATGGCGACTCAAGTATCAGATTGGCAACAAGCAGGTATCACATCAATCAATGTGAGTGTGGATAGCCTTGATCCCAAAATGTTTCATGCTATTACAGGGACTAACAGGTTTAATGATGTAATGCAAGGAATTGAACGAGCGTTTACAGTTGGTTATAAAAAAGTCAAAGTGAATTCTGTTCTCATGAAGAATTTAAATGATAAAGATTTTGACTCATTTTTAGCTTGGATCAAAGATCAACCAATTCAAATGCGATTTATTGAATTAATGCAAACTAATGATATGAAAGAATTTTTTGAAAAGTATCATTTGTCAGGTAAAGTTTTAGAACAAAAATTGCTTCATACTGGATGGCAATTACAGCCAAAGCTACCTTTAGATGGGCCTGCAAAAATATTTAGACATAGCGACTATGTTGGTGAGATTGGTCTGATTATGCCTTACGAACGTCACTTTTGTGCTAACTGTAATCGTTTGCGTGTTTCTGCTACAGGTAAATTACATTTGTGCTTATTTGGTGAAGAAGGAATTGATTTACGAGATTTATTGTACTCTGATCAACAACTTCCTTTATTGAAAGCAAGGATCTTTGCTAGTTTACAAAATAAAAAAGAACATCATTTTTTACATAATGGTAATAGTGGAATTCGCAATCACTTAGCAGCAATTGGCGGTTAATAAATATGACAAAATTTACACACATTAATACTAACGGTGAAGCAAATATGGTGGATATCTCCACTAAACTAGATACTGTCCGAGAGGCGAGAGCAGAAGCATTAGTGACAATGTCACAAGATACTTTATCCATGATTGTAGAGGGTAAACATCATAAAGGTGATGTGTTCGCCACAGCTCGCATAGCAGGTATTCAAGCTGCAAAACGGACTTGGGAATTAATTCCGCTCTGTCACCCCTTATTACTTTCAAAAGTAGAAGTGAAATTGACCGCACTTTTAGAAACGAATCAAGTGCGAATTGAAAGCTTATGTAAGCTAAGTGGTAAAACTGGAGTGGAGATGGAAGCACTGACAGCAGTTAGCGTTGCCGCATTAACAATTTATGATATGTGCAAGGCTGTGCAGAAAGATATTTGTATTGAAAAGATCCGCTTATTAGAAAAGAGCGGTGGAAAATCAGGGCATTTTACAGTAGAGGCTTAAACTTAATGTTGAAAGTATTATTTTTTGCTCAAACAAGAGAGCTAATTGGTATCGGTGAATTAAACATTGAAGCAAGGTTTCCGACAGCAGAAGCCTTACGTCAAGCTTTAGCAATGAAAGGGGATAAATGGGCGTTAGCACTAGAAAAAGGAAAACTATTAGTTGCAATTAATCAACGTTTACAACCTTTAGAAAGTGCGGTGAAATCAGGTGATGAAATAGCATTTTTCCCTCCAGTGACGGGAGGATAAATGTCTCAAAGTAAAATAGCAGTACAAACTCAGCCTTTTGATCAAAATGAAATTTATCATTGGCTGAGCGAATCGAATTCTGTTGGTTCAACCGTCATTTTTGTTGGCAAAGTGCGGGATCTTAATTTAGATGAATCAGTATCTAGTCTGTTTTTAGAGCATTATCCTGCTATGACTGAAAAAGCACTTGCTGAGATTGTAGCTGAAGCACAAAAACGCTGGCAAATTCAGCGAGTTGCAGTAATTCATCGAATAGGTTTATTACAAGCTGGTGATGAGATTGTTCTTGTGGGAGTGAGTTCCGCTCATCGTAAAGACGCTTATCATGCTAATGAATTTATTATGGATTTTTTGAAGAGTAAAGCACCGTTTTGGAAAAAAGAAACAACCACGAAAGGCAATCGTTGGATTGAACAACATGACAGCGATAAAATTGCATTAGAAAAATGGGCGTGATCTCAATTTTAAGTAATTCTTATTCAAAAAGGCATAGATTTCTATGCCTTCTCTATTAATCAAATCAGTCTAGGATCGGGATTATTTAAAACGATGTCAGTTTGATGTTGGCGAAATTGATTCAATTTTCCCATAATAGATTGATCAAACATTGCTAAAATTTGAGCTGCGAGTAAAGCTGCGTTTGCAGCCCCAGCTGCTCCAATTGCCAACGTACCAACAGGGATACCTTTTGGCATTTGCACGATAGAGTACAGGCTATCGATACCGTTCAATACTGCACTTTTTATAGGCACGCCAAGTACAGGAGCGACAGTTTTTGCAGCGATCATACCTGGTAAGTGTGCCGCCCCGCCAGCTCCCGCGATGATCACTTTGTATCCTTTTTCTACCGCACTTTCTGCAAAACTAAATAATTTGTCGGGGGTTCTATGTGCTGAAACAATTTCTACATGATAATTAAGTGTTAAACTATCAAGTATTTCCGCAGCTTCTTTCATCGTTGACCAATCACTTTGTGACCCCATCACGATAGCAATTTGAGGATTTTTCATTATTTTTCCTATGAGTTAATGATTTCACTGTCATCATAACATAAGATAAATCAACTGGGCAAACGTTTGCTTAAGGCGGTGTTAAACTTTGTTGTGGAAAAATACAATTATTGCTATCCACGCAGTGCAAAGCAAAAATTTGTTAGACGGTCTATATTCTCAATTGAGCTAATAAACAAAAGATCAAGTTTTGAAATTTTTTAAAGTTAATTAGTCATGGATTGAATGGCAGATTTTAAGAAAGATGTATGAATTTTCACGTTGTTCCAACTTTAGATGGAAGTAATGCTATTTGTTTTATCTTGTTGAATGATTTATATTCATCCAATTAATAATAGGTTAATTATTATTCATAATAGTATGCTCTAAAATAGATTTATTTAGTCCTGTTGTTATAATATAAAAAAACATTGTAAATTTATTGTTAAGGTCGTCTAATGCTATTGATGTTCACTTTGTATCATGCGGTAAAAATTTTATTTGTTGTTCTTTGTTTCGGCATTTCTAGTTACTTCGTTATTTTTAAACGTGATTTAAAAATAACCTTGCGTGCCAGTGGCTGGCTTGTTTTTATGCTAGCTTTTTGTTTAATGCTGGCTCCGCTTGCCATTAATTTTTTACTTTCCTTGAGACATTGAGTTTCCTAATTTTGCTTTAAGAGTTCTAATAGTTGTTTTTCAGTCTGAGGTCTGTATTTAAACTCCATTTTATTCGTCCAGCGGTCTTCAATCTCATAAGGCGTACCGTTTGGGTTCCATTCGCCCTCAACCCAATTAAATGTATCATAAGGATCTGTGAATCTATCGCGAAATTCATAAGTAATATCTGCAGTTGCTGTATTATTTGGCAAAAACTTCAAGTTACTAATTTTCCCTTTTACTGTTGCTGATCCAATTGCCCATAATGGGTCAACAGGATGTTTTGATTCTTTGCCGAAGTCATATCCGTTAGAAAAACTCGCTCGTTCACCTGCGACAAATTGTGCAATAAATCTGTTCTCAATACTGTTCTCACGTCCGAACGCCCCATTTTTTTTAATCAATGGTCTGACTGTATTTGTTAATCCTACTTGGGTTAAAGCTGTTTTCAAATACTATCGTTCAGCATTATCTGCTAACGATACTTATGCTCTAACCGCCTATTTTTGTTTCATTGGCGGTTGTTTAGTTCATTTGGGATTTGTGTTGTTTATTGGACACAGCCTTTTTGAATATATTGCATTTTTCTGTTATCAAGTCTTGATTATAAGGTATTTTTATTCTTTTTTTAGATATAAATATTTAGATGAACATAGTCCATAAAGCAGATCTAAAAAGCAACATGCAAACATATTAAGAAACAGCCTCTAAAAGTAATTAAATAACCATAATTAATAGTTGGCTTTAGGTGTAAATTCCTGTATAATTCTCCGACCCTGTGAATGTGTTGGAATTCCCACCGCACATTATTTTATTGAAATCGCACTCGAAGGGGTGAGGATGGAGATTCATGGTTGTGTCTGTTCTTAGACACTGGGTTTTAATATTTTTATTGGTAATTAATTAATGAAAACTTTTGTAGCAAAACCAGAAACAGTAAAACGTGACTGGTATGTAGTCGATGCGACAGGTAAAACTTTAGGTCGTTTGGCTACTGAATTAGCAAGTCGCTTACGTGGTAAACATAAAGCTGAATATACTCCACACGTTGATACTGGTGATTATATCATCGTGATTAATGCGGATAAAGTGGCAGTAACTGGTAATAAAAAAAGTGATAAAATTTACTATTGGCATACAGGCTATGTAGGTGGTATCAAACAAGCTACTTTCGCAGAAATGATTCAACGTCGTCCAGAGGCTGTGATTGAAATTGCGGTAAAAGGTATGTTGCCAAAAGGTCCTTTGGGACGTGCAATGTTCCGTAAATTGAAAGTGTATGCGGGTTCTACTCATGAACATGTTGCACAACAACCACAAATTTTAGATATTTAATCACGGAGTTAAAAATGACAGTGAATCAAAATTACGGCACAGGTCGTCGCAAAAGCTCTTCAGCTCGTGTATTCATTAGACCAGGAAGTGGTAAAATCACTATAAATAAGCGTGAATTGGATGTCTATTTTGGACGAGAAACATCACGTATGATAGTACGCCAGCCACTTGAATTAGTTGAGTTAACAGACAAGTTAGATCTTTACATCACAGTGAAAGGTGGTGGAATTTCTGGTCAAGCGGGTGCGATCCGTCATGGTATTACTCGAGCATTAATTGAGTATGATGAAACTTTACGTCCAGCATTGCGTGCAGCAGGATTTGTTACTCGTGATGCTCGTCGTGTAGAGCGTAAAAAAGTGGGGCTGCACAAAGCTCGTCGTCGTCCACAATACTCAAAACGATAAGTGCGACAAGGCGTCGTACTTTTGGCAATAACTCCTTATATATCAAGGAGTTATTGCTTGGAGAAAACTGGATTGTACCAGTTTTCTCTGGACCTTTTAACTGTTTCTTGGAGATAGTTGGGAGGACAGACAAGAGACGGAGCGTTGCTCAAAATCTTGTTCTAAGTTGGTAATGTAAATTGACCAATTTGCTAATGACAGTAGGATAGGTTTACTTCGATTGAACCTCCCTGTTAGAGTTATATATAAACTCTTGGTTTGATGTCAAAGTCAAAGACAATTTATTACTTTCTTATTATTAATCTTCGATTATTAATAATAATGATTGAATTAGATTAGTTAGGTTACCCATCACCTCAGATTAGAAAATAAAATTTACAGACCCTACTATAAATAAAGTCCCACAGATTCCTCAGCACTCAGAAAAGGAATCAGAACTAAGAAGTGGTAAATCTTAGGGAGGGAGTGCAGACTTTACGTATATTTTCACATCGGCATTTAATAAATAGAATACTTTCTAATAGTGAGTGAGAACACAAGAAATGAACGGTTGTTTATTTGTTTTTACGAGCTAGAGATAGTCTCACCCAAAGAAAATAATTTTATTGGGAAATAGATTAAGATTATGAACAAAGGTAATTTAACGAACTGGATAAAGGTGAGTTAAATAACTTAGGTGAATTTATTTGTAGGTTCGGGCTTATTTATGCAGTAATAGGAAACTAACTTAGAAAGTATGCTTAAGCTGTTATTATCATTGTTATAGCCAAACAATCAAAATCAAACTTGCAAGTTTCTTTTAAAAATCATATCCTAGTTCCAATTTTTTCTCTTAAATTTTAGGTTATTGTTATGTATGCTAAAGCTAAATATCGAAAAGACTATAAGACACCAGATTTCACAGTAACAGATATTTTTCTTGATTTTCAACTCGATCCACAAAAGACTATAGTTACCGCAAAAAGTCGTTATCAACGTTTAAATCAAACTTCTACGTTACTACGTTTAGATGGTACTGCATTTCAATTTGTTTCAATTCGTTTAAATTGCGAAGAGTTTAGGGATTATCAACAAGATAGTGTAAGTTTAACATTAGATTTGAAAACTATTGATTGTGATCAATTTGAATTGGAAATAGTTACATTTTTAGTACCTGCCGAAAATACATCGTTGCAAGGATTATATCAATCTGGACAAGGACTATGCACACAATGCGAAGCAGAAGGGTTTAGACAAATAACTTATATGCTAGATAGACCTGATGTATTAGCACGTTACACAACTAAAATTACAGCAGATAAAATGAAATATCCTTATTTGCTTTCTAACGGAAATCGTATTGCAGGGGGAGATTTAGAGAATGGAAAACACTGGGTCGAGTGGCAGGATCCTTTCCCTAAACCTTGTTACTTATTTGCACTAGTAGCAGGTGATTTTGATTTACTAAAAGATAATTTTACTACAAAGAGCGGTAGAAATGTGGCTTTAGAACTCTATGTGGATAGAGGTAATTTGAATCGTGCAGACTGGGCAATGGAAAGTTTAAAAAAATCGATGAAGTGGGATGAAGAGCGGTTTGGATTAGAATACGATTTAGATATTTACATGATTGTAGCGGTAGATTTCTTTAATATGGGTGCAATGGAAAATAAAGGATTGAATATTTTTAATTCTAAATTTGTACTAGCAAATCCACAAACTGCAACTGATGAAGATTATCTCGCAATAGAAAGTGTGATAGGTCATGAGTACTTTCATAACTGGACAGGTAATAGAGTAACCTGTCGAGATTGGTTTCAACTTAGTTTGAAAGAGGGATTAACAGTATTTCGTGATCAAGAATTTTCTGCCGATACTGGATCAAGAGCTGTGAAACGCATTGCAGATGTAAGATTGTTACGTAGCGTGCAATTTCCAGAGGATGCTAGCCCAATGTCTCATCCAATTCGACCTGAAAAAGTAATTGAAATGAATAATTTCTATACGATGACTGTTTATGAAAAAGGTGCTGAAGTTATTCGTATGTTACATACTTTATTGGGAGAAACCGCTTTTCAAGCTGGTATGAAACTTTATATTGCTGAAAATGACGGAAAAGCAGCAACATGTGAGGATTTTGTTTCTGCTATGGAGCGAGCATCTGGAATAGATCTTACGCAATTCCGCCGTTGGTATAGTCAATCTGGTACGCCTGAATTGACTGTGACTGATAGTTATGATGAACAGACAAAAATTTATCGCTTACAAGTTTCACAAATTACACCACCCACAGCAGATCAAATGGAAAAAGTTGATTTGCATATTCCATTGAAAATAGCGCTTTATGATGAAAGAGGGGTGAAACAAGTATTACAAAGATCAGGACAGCCTATTACTGATGTATTAAATGTAATACATAAAGACCAAATTTTTGAATTTGATCAGATTGCAAGTCGCCCAGTTCCCGCATTATTATGTGATTTTTCTGCACCAGTGAAATTAGACTATGAATATACTACTTCTCAGTTAATTACGTTACTTCGTTTCGCAGAAAATGAATTTATTCGCTGGGATGCTGTACAAATGTTATTTAATAATGAATTACGACGTAATTTAGTAAATTATAGACAAGGTCTAGATCTTGATTTTTCACGGGAAATTTTAGCCGCACTTGAGCAAGTATTGTCAAATTGGAAACAGAACCCAGCACTGACAACATTAATTTTAACTCTACCAAAAACAACGGATTTTGCTGAATTATTCAAAGTTATTGATCCTGAAGGGATCTCGATTGTACGTTCTTTTATGCAAAGATTTATAGCAGAAAATTTACAAGATCTTTTGTTGAAAACTTATAATCAAATTCATTTTGATCGTTATCAAGTCGTACAATCAGATATTGCATTACGAGGTGTGCGAAATCTCTGTTTGAATTATTTGGCTTACACACATTTAGGTAATAATTTAGTTAATAAACACTATTTGTATGCAGATAATATGACAGATACTCTTGCAGCATTAACAGCAGCAACACAAGCTCAATTACAGTGCAGTGAAGCACTCATGAAAGACTTTGAACAGAAATGGCAACATGATGGATTAGTTATGGATAAATGGTTTGCTTTACAAGCAACATCTCCAAACGAAAATGTATTACAAAATGTCATTCAACTGATGGAACACACTAGCTTTAATTTTAATAATCCAAATCGAGTAAGAGCACTTATTGGAACCTTTGTTAGCCGTAATTTAAAGGCTTTTCATGTGGCGGATGGTTCAGGCTATCGGTTCTTAACTGATGTACTGATTCGCCTAAACGAAAAAAATCCACAAGTTGCTTCAAGATTAATTGAGCCTTTGATTCGTTTTTCTCGCTATGATACACAGCGTCAGACTTTGATGAAGCGTGCATTGGAGCGTTTAAGTGCAGTAGAAAATTTATCAAGAGATCTCTTTGAAAAAATTGAAAAAGCATTGCGGTAACTTAAAATTGATTAATATGATCAAAAAAGTGCGGTTAGAATGACGGCACTTTTCAACTACCAATTGGATTGGAGAAATAAACTAAATGTATTCATTGATTAGAAAAGCTATTTTTTCTCTTGAAGCAGAAAAAGCCCATGATTTAAGTATTATTTTATTAAAAGCACTAGGGAGATCCCCTTTTAATCTTCTTATTAAAACGTTGCATAACTGTCCTAAAGGCAATGAAAAAACAGTAATGGGTTTACAGTTTAGAAATCCAATTGGTTTAGCTGCAGGAGCCGATAAAAATGGTGATGCTATTGACGGTTTGGGGATGATGGGATTTGGTTTTATTGAAGTTGGAACAGTCACACCTTTAGCACAAGATGGCAATCCTAAACCTCGAGAATTTAGAATTCCTCAAGTAGAAGGAATAATTAATCGAAACGGGTTTAGCAACAAAGGCATTGATTATTTAGTAGAAAACGTCAAGAAAGCAAAATATAAAGGTGTAATTGGTATCAATATTAGTAAAAATAAAGCAACATCAATTGAGAGAGGAAAAGAAGACTATATTTATTGTTTAAATAAAGCTTATGATTACGCAGGCTATATCGCTATTAATATTTCATCACCGAATACACCTGATTTGAGACAGTTACAGTATGGCGAAGCATTAGAAGATTTACTACATAGTATTAAGGAGCGTCAAAAAATTCTTGCAGAACAATATAATAAATATGTTCCTATCGCAGTAAAAATTGCTCCAGACTTAGGGGAAGGGGAATTGGTACAAATTGCCGATAGTATCCGCCGTCATAAAATAGATGGTGTCATTGCTACTAATACTACGATTTCAAGAGAAATGGTAGAGCATTTTCCTAACGGAAAAGAAGCGGGAGGTTTAAGTGGTAAGCCTCTAAGGGAAAAAAGTACACAAATTATTACCGCACTTCGTCGAGAGTTAAAAGGAGAAATTCCAATTATTGGTTGTGGTGGTATTGACAGTGTAGAAACTGCACAAGAAAAAATAGATGCAGGTGCGGAATTACTACAACTTTATTCTGGTTTAATTTATCATGGACCAAATTTAGTTAAAACATTAGTTAAAGAGATAAATTAATAGGTTTTACATAGCTGAATGTCCTTAGTTTATGATTTACACTCTCATAGCACTGCCTCGGATGGAGTTCTTACTCCTTCACAAGTAGTGTTGCGTGCCGTTGAAAATAAAGTTGATGTCTTAGCATTAACAGATCATGATACAATTTCAGGATTGGCAGAAGCAAAAGCCCAAGCCGATCTATTAGGTATTAAATTTATTAATGGTGTAGAAATTTCTACTAATTGGGAAAGTCGATCTATTCATATAGTTGGACTGAATTTTAATGAAAGAGATCCAAGAATCATTACTCTTCTTGCTAGTCAAGCAGAAAAACGTCGACAAAGAGCGGTGCAAATTGGCGAAAAATTAGCAAAAAATGGAATTATAAATGCTTTCGCTGAAACTCAAAAACTAGCTAATGGAGAAGTAACCAGAGTTCATTATGCTCGTTATTTAATCCAAATTGGTAAAGTTGCTAATGAGAAGCAAGCATTTAAAAAATATCTTTCGCAAGGTAAATCAGCTTATGTAAAAACGCAGTGGATAGATATTCCAACAGCAATTGAAGCAATTCATTTAAGTGGTGGAGTGGCGGTATTAGCACATCCTTTACGTTACAATTTATCTGCGAAATGGATAAAAAAACTCATGTTAGATTTTAAGCAATGGGGTGGTGATGGTGTAGAAGTTGCAGGTTGTGGACAAACTAAAGATCAACGACAATCTCTTGCTAATTGGGCAAATGAATATCAATTAAGAGCATCAGCTGGATCGGATTTTCATTTTCCTTGTGGTTGGATTGAGTTAGGAAAATCCCTTTATTTGCCTGAAAACAGTATTCCTATTTGGGAATGTTGGAAAACATCATAAAAAAGTTTATTTGAAAATAATAAAATCATTAGTAATTATAAAAGATCCGATAACAGGATTTTTTATCCTGAGGACAATGTTCGACAATTTTGTCATCTTCCGTGACCGTTTAGGCAAATTATTACTGCGGAAGCTCATATTGTTTGATTACTGAAAAAATAATTGAACGAATTAGTAACATCAGGGCGAGATAGTTCTGTAGAGCTTGCGAAGTGAACCGCATTAGTGGTCCAGAATCCATTGAGAGTAGCCCTCTGTTTGTTGTGAGAGCTAGTAGAAATTTCCTGTCTTTAGTCAGGAGCTGGATGTCAAGATAGTATCTGCAATAAATGGAATCAGTATGGGATAGTTAATTCTTGTATTTTCATATTGAGTCCATCGATCATTAACAAACGCCCACATAAATTTGTGCCAATATCTAACCGCACTTTGATCGCTTCTAGTGCTTGAATTGAACCGATTATTCCCACAATAGGTGAAAGAACACCAGCTTCGACGCAAGTTAAAGCATTTTCACCAAATAAATTGCTAACATTATGATAAGTAGGACTATTTTCTTGATAAGTAAAAACTGAAACTTGTCCTTCCATACGAATTGAGGCCCCTGAAACGAGAGGTACTCGTAATGCGTGACAACATCGATCTAATTGATTTCGAGTTGCTAAGTTATCAGTACAATCTAGTACAACATGAACAGCTTTTATGATTTCTTTTAGAGGTTCATCATCTAAAATAGTTGGTATAGTCTCAATTTGTATATGAGGATTAATTCGTTGTAACGATAGTTTTGCAGATTCAACTTTCAACATGTCTAACCGACTGTCATCATGTAAGATTTGTCGCTGAAGATTAGATAATGATACATGATCAAAATCAAGTAGAATTAATTTTCCTATTCCAGCAGCGGCAAGATATTGTGTTGCAGCACAGCCTAATCCTCCTAGACCAACAACAAGCATGGTCGTATCTTTTAGCGTTTCTTGTCCCGCAAAATCGACAGCTTTTAGTGAGATTTGACGACAGTAACGAAATTCTTCTTCAAGAGTAAGTGCGGTCATAAAAATCCTCAAATTAGATTAATTTAACAAGGCGTTAAAAGGTTCAATAGTCACAATTTCACCCGCTTGAACGTGACCCCGTTCTTTTTCTAGTACAATGAAACAATTACTTTTTACAAAAGCACTGAAAATATGCGATCCTTGGAAACCTATAGGGTGAACTTCAATTTCCCCTTGTGAGTTAAGTTGATAAAATCCACGTTGAAAATCTAAACGACCAACGCTTTTTTTTAGCGGAGTAGTTGTAATAGCTTGTAATTGTGGAGATTTTTTCCATTGGCTATAACCACTTAATTTTGCGATTGCTGGTTGAACTAATTGATAAAATGTAACCAGTGCAGAAACAGGATTACCTGGCAGACCAAAAAACCATGCTTTACCTAATTGACCAAAAGCGAAAGGTTTACCTGGTTTCATTGCAATTTTCCAAAATCTTATTTGACCAAATTTTTCTAATATTTTTTTAGTGAAATCAGCTTCTCCCACAGAAACTCCACCACTAGTAATAATCAGATCAGCTTGTTGTTGAGCTTGCATAAAGACTTTTTCAAACTGTTGTTCATTATCAGCTATAATACCGAAATCTAAAATTTCACAATTTAATTTTTCTAGTAATAAGCGTATCGTGAAACGATTAGTATCATAAATTTTACCCATTTGTAGGGATTCTCCAACAGAAATTAATTCATCACCAGTAGAAATCAAAGCAACTTTTAAAGATTTGAATACGGAAATTTGGCTAAAACCTAAAGATGCGAGTAATGGTAATGAAAGTGCGGTGAGTTTTGAGCCTTTTTTCAATACGACATCACCTTTTTTAATATCTTCTCCTACTCGACGAATATGTTGTCCTAATTTTGCTGGTTGCAAAAAAGTTACATTACCGTCATTATCTACTTGTACATCCTCTTGCATTATTACGGTATCTGCTCTTTGCGGTATCATAGCTCCAGTCATAATTTTAACCGCACTTTGTGGGGGGAGTTCTCTATCAAAAGGATGACCAGCCAAAGATTTTCCAACAACAGATAGTTTTTCGCTTCTTTGAAGATCTGATAAGCGTATAGCATATCCATCCATTGCAGAATTATTAAAAGAAGGCACATTGATAGGCGAAATTACATCTTCAGCACAAATTCGGTTGATAGCATCAGTGAGAGAAAGTGTTTCTTGATTTTGTGCCGTAGGTATCGAACCTAACATTTGTTCAATGGCTTGTTCAAAGCTTAGCATAAATAAATTTCCTTCTAATTAATTTTAGGTCTATTTTACTTAATTTTTTCTCACAATCTAACTATTATTAACATTTTATTATTGTTTTGTAGTTTGATAAAATGAAGAGATGATTAATTTTAGGAGTAATGAATGAAAACGATTTCAGCAGAGGCGGATAAAGTTCGTCGTGCGTTGATCGAAAAGGGTATTGAAACCCCAATGGTTGAACTGGATCAAGATAAAACTCAACGGAGAACTGCGATTGAACAACATATGCGAGAAGTACTTCGCTTGATTGGTTTAAATTTAAATGATGATAGTTTAGAAGAAACGCCAGTACGTCTTGCTAAAATGTATATTGATGAAATTTTCAGTGGTTTAGATTATGGCAATTTTCCTAAAATTACTCGAATTGAAAATCGTATGAAAGTGAGTGAAATGGTGTTAGTTAATGATGTTACATTAACCAGTACTTGTGAACATCATTTTGTCACAATTGATGGAGTCGTTTCTGTTGCGTATTACCCTAAAAAATGGGTAATTGGGTTATCAAAAATTAATCGTGTAGTAGATTTTTTTGCACAACGTCCACAAGTGCAAGAGCGTTTAACAGAACAGATTTTATTAGCGTTTCAGACTATTTTAGAAACAGAAGATGTGGCTGTATATGTTAAAGCAACGCATTTTTGTGTGAAATGTCGAGGCATAAAAGATACTAATAGCTATACTGTTACATCAGCTTTTGGTGGGGTATTTTTAAATGATCGAGAAACTCGAAAAGAGTTTTTAAGTTTAATCAATAAATGATGATTTAAAGTACGGTAACATTCAGTGTAATGTGAAATTAAATAAGTATTTTATAGGGGGATTAATGGAGATTTTACAAGGTGCATTTGATAGTCGCTTTTTTAATGAAGCTACATCAGAGCTTCATACTATAAAGGATTTTTTGCGTTGGAGTTATAGTAGATTTAATGATTCAGAAATTTATTTCGGTCATGGCTATGATAACGCTTGGGATGAAGCAGTACAGTTGATATTTTCTGCGTTGCATTTACCTCTAGATATTCCAGAACAGCTTTATGATGCTCGTTTAACATCAGTTGAGAAGAAACATATTATTAACTTACTTGAAGCTCGTATAGAGAAACGAATCCCAGTTGCTTATTTGACAAATAGGGCATGGTTTTGTGGGTTAGAATTTTATATTGATGAACGAGTAATTATTCCTCGTTCACCTATCAGTGCCTTGATTGAAGAAAAGTTTGATGGAATCTTGCAACACCCCCCTAAACGAATTTTAGATATGTGTACTGGTAGTGGCTGTATTGCGATTGCTTGTGCAGATAGATTTCCCCAATCAGAAGTTGATGCAGTAGATTTATCTGTTGAAGCATTGAATGTAGCAGAAATTAATATTGAACGACATCAATTAAGTCATAGAGTATTTCCAATTCAATCTGATCTTTTTTCAAATTTACCAAAAGATAAATATGATTTAATCATCGCAAATCCACCTTACGTTGATGAAGAAGATTTAGCTGATATGCCAGAAGAATTCCATTATGAACCCGAAATGGCATTAGGATCAGGGATAGATGGCTTGCAAATTACTAAGCAAATTTTATTACATGCGACAGACTATTTAGCTGAAAATTCGATGTTAATTTGTGAAGTCGGAAATAGCATGGTTCACCTCATAGAGCAATTCCCAACGGTTCCTTTTAAATGGCTTGAATTAAAAAACGGAGGGGTAGGTGTTTTTGCAATTTCTCGGTCTGACTTGGTAGCATATCAGCATTTGTTTATTTGAGTATAAAAAGCAAGCATTTATATTGCCTTCTTTTCTGTTACAGAAATCTATAATGAAGGCAATTTTATAGAAAAATCAACCGCACTTTAATGTGTTTTTTTATCTTCTAGCAGGTTATCTTTTGCTGCTTTTAAGTATTGTAGCATTGACCAAACAGTCAGTATAGCAGCTATGTAAAGACAGACAAAACCAGCAATTTCCATAGTAAAATTGTAACGCCACAATAATCCGCCTAATGCTATCATTTGTGCTGTTGTTTTTACTTTTCCTAACCAAGATACGGCAACTTTATTACGACTGCCAATTTCAGCCATCCATTCACGTAGTGCTGAAATTATTAGTTCTCGAGAAATCATAATCAATGCGGGAATTGTTAGCCAAAAACTGTGGTAATGTTCCATTACTAAAGAAAGGGCTGCTATAACCATTACTTTATCAGCTACAGGATCTAAAAACGCACCAAAAGGTGTACTCTGATTCCATTTACGAGCAAGATAACCATCAAACCAATCGGTTACGGCGGCGATAAAAAAAATGAGCGTAGCTAAAAAAGGCGACCAATAGAAAGGTAGATAAAAAGCAATCACGAAAAATGGAATAAGAATTACACGAAATAGAGTCAAAAGCGTAGGAAAATTTAACTTCATAATATTGGTAGAGTCATGAAAATAATGTGTTTATTTTAAAGCATATTAACGTGTTTTAAAAATAGAATTTAAAAAATTATAATATTTAAGCGAAGAGAAATTATTGCATCCAATAATTTCATCCCTAATATGTTTTAATTTAATTAAAAATGTAAAAATAACACCGCACTTTAAATGACTTTTTGAATTAGTGTTGAAATATCATTAGCAAATTGTCCTGTTTCTGCCATTTTGGCAATTTCTGATAAGGAATATTTTTTTCCATCATAAACTATAACCATTGAAATATCGCCAGGTTGTAAAAAATTATATTCACCAAAATCTGTATAACGAGTAGCACCAATACTGACAATAGCTTGTGTAGGATAATTCGCTTGTTGTAATAAATATGCTATATCATTCATTGGTCCTTCATCAATCTGATTATTCATGCGATCTATAATCCAATCTAATAGTTTTTGATGAAAGTAGCTATAACCTATAGTAGGGCTATCAACACCATATTGATTTAATTCACCATTGCGTTGATGAAAACAAGCAATGCGATACTTGTCAATTTCACAGCCTTTTTGAAAAGACGTTAATGGAATGAGATGATCGGATATTCCTTTAGTATTAGCACCCCAATTCTTTTTTTCACATATCTTACGTGCATTTGGATGGCGAATTGAACAGTCATTATAAGCAGTAAAAAAACGAGGCGTAAGTGCGGTTACTTTTTTTTCTGAATAATGAATATCACAAATTAAAGCAATCTCAGGTTCAATCTGCAAATTATCTGCTTTTTCTGTTTTAGGAGATTGAATTTGACTTGAACTCAAAGGGTACTGAGAAAGAAATGAGTATTCGGCTAATTGCTTTGCAGGTACATAAAATGGAAAAATTGCTTTAGGTTGAATTATTTCTTGAGTTTTAACATTAGCAAAATCAAGCGCTTCCCCAGCTTGTTCTAAGTGTCCAGCAAAATTACCAGCAACGCCTAAACCAATAAATTGATTGTATTGCATAAAAACTCCTTGTGTAAACTTTCTTGTGATTATACCGTTTGAGTAGGAACGGCGAATTTTTTGTATAAATTAGAAATAAGTATTGTTTATTTTATTAACGTTTGAATATATTCAGCGATAATTTCTATTTCATTTTCAGTTAGGCGAGATTTCGCTCCATTACCACCACCAATAATTTCCCCTGATTTTCGTTTAGTAAGTGCGGTAATAATTTCGTCTTTTTTCAATGTATTGATAATAGCAGATTTACCAAAAGCAGATTTTTCTGCTTGTTTGCCATGACACATAGCACAAGAGTGATTAAATAAGCGTTGTCCTTGTTTTAGTTTTTCTGCATCGTTTTCTAGTGGATTTTGTGCATGAGAAAGGGAAGCTGTTACGATCAATGTAACAGCGAAAAAAATTGAATAGTTTTTCATTTTATTCTGCCATGTTGAGTAAGTAATTTTGTTAGCGTTTGTTCCGTAATTAATCCTTCAGATTTATAAAGGATTTTACCTTCAGGGTCAATAATAAATGTTGTTGGCGTGCCAATTAGTCCATAGCGTTCACTAGTAATATGTAATTGATCTTTTACTATTGGTAGAGAAAGCTGATTTTTAGAGATAACTTGAGCAGTATTTGAGTTATCACCATCAATATTAATTGCAAGAAAATGAACTTTATTGGAATATTGCTTCATAATATGATCAAAACGTTTAAGTTCAGCGATACATACAGAACAACTTTCAGACCAAAAGTTTAGTACTATCATTTTCCCCTTTAATTGTTGAAGTAATACTTGTTCTCCTGATAAGTTAAAAGTTGCAATTTCAGGAGCGTAGTCACCGACAGTTGCAATTTGTTCCTCTTTACAAGCTAATAATGTGAATAACGTTATGAAAATTAAGTAAAATCTGACCGCACTTTTAATTATCATTTATTTCTTCTCGTAAAAATTTACCATGTTGTAAGTAAATAGTCCGATGGCTAAATTTACTTAATTCAGGATTATGTGTCACCATGACAATAGTACGTCCCTGCTGGTTGAGATTCTTGAGTAGATCTAGTACCAATTTTTCATTTTTTTCGTCAAGATTGCCAGTTGGTTCATCAGCGAAAATCACTGGGGGCTGATTGACTAAAGCTCGAGCGATACAGACTCGCTGTTGTTCTCCACCAGAAAGTTGACTAGGACGATGATTGGTTCGGTGTGCTAATCCAACTTGTGATAGTACTGCCTTAGCACTAGTTTCATCCACAACACTATGATAGTGCTGTGCTAGCATCACGTTCTCAAGTGCGGTTAAATAAGGAATTAAATGAAATTGTTGAAAAACTAATCCAATTTTCTCCGCACGAAAGCGTTGTCTTCCTATTTCGTCAAGCTTAGCCGCATCAATACCATCTAATATCACTTTACCTTCACTAGCAGTATCTAAGCAGGTTAAAATGTTCATTAAGGTAGTTTTGCCAGAGCCTGAAGCTCCCATAATAGCGACAAATTCTCCTTGTTTAATTTTAATATTAATGTTTTCAAGTGCGGTGACTTGTTCAAATCGTTTGTATAAACCTTGAGTTTCAATTACATAATTAACCATTTTGTTACCTCGATTTACTCGCCTTTTAAAATATTTGCAGTTTGGATTTGCAAAGCTCGGCGAGTGGGCATAATTACTGCGATCATTGCTACAGCAAGAGAGAGAACTATAGTGATTGGAATGACAGGTAGTCTCATATCGATGTTTGCATTGAACACCATCACTCCTAAAATTTGTGCAAGTATATAGCCAATTGCTAATCCCACTATAATTGCACAGCAAGCAATAGATAAAATTTCAGTTGAAATTTGTTTAATAATGTCTACTTTTTTTGCTCCTAACGCTTTTTGCAAAGCAAATTCTTTTGCTCGTTCGCCAACAATTGCTATCAACGTTGTATTCACGCAAAGGGTAGCCAAAATCAAAATAATTATAGCAATTAGCCCCATCAATCCTTTGATTTTATTTAATATTTTTCCTTCTGAAACAGAAACCTTGCGAATTGGATGGATCTCTAGATCTGAGTATTTCTGTTTTAACTTTGTAGCAAAAGTATCAACTTGTCCTAGATCATTTTTTACATTCAATTGTGCATTGCTGATTAACCCTTTTTTATTTAACCAATGTTGAGCAAATTCAAGGCTAACTATCAACATATTATCAGTAGCATCACCACTTTCAATAATTCCTTTAATATTAAATGTATGTTTTTCTTGATTTTCCTTACTCAGTATTATTTTGCTACCAACTTGTAAATTTAAACGATTGGCTAAATTTTTGCCTATCATAGCATTGCGATCGTCAAAATTGACACCAATGGAACCTCCTGTAATTTGCCAATAGGGAGCAAGTGTCTTCATTTCAGAAAACCACACTCCCATGATAACAATTTTTTCTAAATCTGCACGAGCGACACCATAAAGATAGGGACTAGCTGCTGTTATTAAGTCTTTAGGTGCCTGTTGGAGTATTTGTTGAATTTGACTCTCTTCAATTAATCCTCCAAAGTTAGAACCAATATAAAAATTTGCTCCAAAGGTTCTTAATTCATGACTCATTTTAGTATTAATATCAAAATAAACAGCAGCCATGGCTGTAACTATTGCAGCTCCTACAGTTAATGCAGAGAAAATAATCAATGCAGGTTGTAATCTCAGTCGTAATGAATTAAATACTAATCGTAAAAACATATTGTATTTGATTTTATTTGCGACCATATAAAACCTCAATAGGATATAATTTAGTGATGCGATAAGTAGGAAGCCAAGTTCCTATAATTGCAATTACTATGGATAATAGTAAGACACAAGGAACTACGATCCAAGTAAAGTCAAGTGGAGTATTAAATAGTGCAATACCGATAAACTTTGCTAATCCCCAACCTGCAATACAACCTATTACTCCACCAATTAACGCACTTAATACAGCTTCCCAGTAAAATAGCAGTGCAATTTGCCATTGATAAGCTCCCAGTGCTTTCATTAAGCCAATTTCTTTACTCCGTTCCATTATAGAGGCTGTCATTAATGATGCGATTCCCATAGCAGCAGCGATTACTGCTGCGAGAGTTACTACAGCTAATAATAATTGAATTTTTTCGATCACTACGCCTTCGGAAGCCGCAACTTGCCAGATTGGTCGCACAACAGCACCTGAAATAGCTTCTTCTAATTGATGAGAAATAGAAGATACATAAGCAGTACAATACCAGCGATCGTAATCTTCAGCACTTAAAGCATCGGCGTTTATTCGTGCTTTACGAGATAATTCATTTTCTGGAACAGTGAGAGCTGAGACTTTAATTGCTTGAATTTTACCTTGTAAATTAAGTAAATTTTGTACCGCACTTAAAGGTAAAATTAATTGTTGTTCTTCTTTTCCTCCAGTAGTAAGAATGCCTTTAATCTGAACCTGAATCTTACTACTGAAATCACTTTCTTTGTAATATAAAGTAAGCTGATCTCCGATATGCCAAAGAGTGGATTTTGCTAGTTGTTCTCCGATTAAAGCGGGAATAATAGCTGTATTATCTTCTTGCATATCATCAACCCATTCTCCAATGACTTTCCAATAAGGGCTAATAATTCGTTGTCCTGTATGATAATCATCCTCATCAGGAACAGCAATCTGATGATCAAAAAATGTACCTAATATGTTAATATATTGTTCTTTTTGCTGATTTTGATGATATGCTTTAACATCTGCGGTAAGTAAAGGTGCAAAGCCGATGATATTATTTCGCCAAAAAATATCTTTAACATTAGGTAATTCTTTTTGTTCTAGAAAATCTTGAGCTGAGAGTGCGGTTTTATTTTCATTATTTAAAGAAAGTACGGCACTACTGGCTGGTTGAATTAAAATATTTGCACCATAAGATTTTAATTCTTTTGCCATTTTGTCACCTATATCAATAGACACAGCAAGTAAAGCAGAAATTAAGCTAGCCGCAAGAAAAATAGTAATGATAGCCAGTAATTTGCGTTTTATATTATATCGCCAAGATTGTAATAACATTCGCAATAACATTATTATTTTTTCTCCATTTGCGGTAAGTATTTTTCAGGATTATCTCTAAATAGATTTAGATTTTTTTCGCTAGCAAAAAAATAAGTTGTGTGATCATAGTTATATTTGAATTCAGCTGTAGTATTTTTTAATTTAGTACCATCAATAGGATCTATAACATTTAATTCAACAATAGTTGAGAAATAGTTTAAACCTGCTTCTAGATTTTTACGATGAATTACTATTTCTGATTCTGTTTGTTGCCAATTTTCAATTGGAACAGGATTGCATCCACCAGCTTTCCCAATAGAGGGAATAAACATTCTAACACCGCAACCTATACAAATAACTTGTTCACCTTCCATAACATAACCTTGATCTCCACATAAAATGCAAGCATCAAACACTGCCGCGAAATTCAAAGTTTTGTTTGATTTATTGATAATAAAAAAGCGAACAGCTTTTCCATCGCTTGCAGTCCATACAAAGCGATGTAATTTCCCATCTTTAACTTGTTCAATAGGGATGCGGATATTATTATTTTGATCTAAAGTAACAGTAATGGCTTCCGATAATTGTGGCGGTTTAGAGGCAATATTATTCCAATATAATTGACTTCCAATAATTGTTAGTACTGCTATTAATCCCCAAATTATAGTGCGGTTAGAATTTCGCATGAATGCAATTTTTTTACGTTTTTCAATAGGATCTTGCTCAAAATAAACCGCTCTTTTGCGAGTGTGATGTACTTTAATAATAAAAAAGTTAATGCAAAGAAATAAAATTAATCCGCTAATAAAATTAAAATAGCTGCTCAAATTAATTGACTTTGCAACAAATCCCAATCGTTCTTTAGTGAGTGCTAATAATTGTAATTTCATTAAATTTAATAGTAATTCACCTATAAGAGGCATAATTAATATTAAAATCATAAGAGTTGTTAAAATAAGACGAAATATAGTCGTTCTTTGATGATTTTGAGTCTGATTTAATAAAATATATAACCAGATGGCGATAAAAACACAAAAAATGAAAGCAAATGCAACAGCACTTAAATGCAAAATAAAATCTGTATTTATAACATCAGTATTAGTAATTGCACTAATGTTAGGATCCTTTGCCCAACGGTAACTTGCTATAGTGCAGAGTATAAATTGAAAAAATTGAAAAAAATGACCGCTCTTTGTTGAAGTAAAAAACTGAGTCAGATAAAAGAGTATTAAGCTTGTCAGGAAAGCAGTATTTAGTATTAATATTGCTTGTTGCCCTTTGGGGTAATGAAAAGCAAGCAAAACACCTAAACATAAGCCCAAAAAACTTATCCAAAGCAATAACTTAAGGTTCATCTTTTTTTGACTGTGGTGAAAATGACAACCACAAAGAATAGCCAAAGGTAGCATTGCTTGTAAAAGAAAAACAAAGTAGTAATTCATCGTAATGCCTTTAAAATAAGGAAATTATTATTCATCTTTATTTTTGCTATATTTAGTAAGGATAAAATACCTTAAACAAGGGGCAAGATTTTTGCTTAAAATGGATAAAGCACGGCGAACCGTGCCTATATGTTAGGTTATTTTAATCCTGTAAATTTAAATTCATAGCTTACGTCAAATGGTTTCCACCAGCGACCTACGCCTGTTTCTTCATCAGTGTGACGATGCATACCTGCTTTTGGTGGCGGATCAATGTGATAAGTTACTTTATAGTTACCTACTCCCATCATTTTGATATTTGCACCATAATGTGGACCATCAGCAGCTACCATTGGCATGAAAGTACCTTCTTGTTTTTCACCAGTATCGGTATTTGTTAAAGTGTAAGCAATAGTTAAATATGGCATCCATTCACCTTCACCAAAACCATTTTTATTACCTTTAGTCGCATGAATATCGGCTTCTAAGTGAATATCGGAATCTTTAGCAGATAATCCCATGCCACGTGGTTCCATATCTACAGGTTGTAGATACACAGCGGCTATTTCCATTTCATTCATAGTAACGGCTTCACCAATTGGATACTCTTTGAATGCTAGGGCTGAAGGAGCAGATAAAACTCCAGCAGCAAGTACAGTTGCTAATAAGGTTTTTTTCATATTGTATTCTCCTGTAAGAGTTTGTGATTATACTGATTTTTTGCTCTCATATTTCATATACCACCAAGCAAAAATTGCAGCAATGATTAAAAAAATCTGTGGAATTATGGTTTCCACGTAAGGATAAATTCCTAACCAAGAAATTTCGGGTACATTTGAAAGTAGAGTAGGTTCAAATAATTTTCCTTCGACTAATTCTAGAATAGCTTTACCAGCAAAAATAAATGCCATTAAGTACATGAAGCAACCTGTAAACATAAAGAAAGGTTTCAGTGGTAAACGCACAACAGTGTAACGCATAATAAAATAGCATACGATTAATATTACTGTACCTAATATAAAGCCACCTAGTAGATAAAGGTAATCCAACATATTTGTCGCATCAGAGGCAAGTGCAAAGTAGAATAAAACTGTTTCGGCACCCTCACGATAGACCGCAAGAAAACTTGTTAACCATAAACCAACAAGAGAACCAGTAGTTAATACGGTAGAAAGTTTACTTTCTAAATAACGTTTCCAGTTTTTTGCTTCTACTTTCGATAATAACCAATAACTCATCATAAACAGCATAACAACAGCGATAAGCATCGTAAATCCTTCCAGTAATTCACGACTTGCTCCTGAATTTGCAAAAACTAATTTAAAAATCACCGCAGTAATTAAACTCGCAAGCAGTGCAACATAAACCGACTGTTTAATTACAGGTAATTTGTTTTGATGATTATTTTTAACTAAATAAGTTACAATAGCAGCAACAATTAATAGAGCTTCTAAACCCTCACGTAAAATAATAGTGAAACTAGCAATAAACAATATCCAACCGCCAGTGTTATCTGTTTGTAGCATATCTACAGCTTTAGTTAAGGCTTGGTTAAGTAAATTTGCTTGTTCTTGGATCTTTTCTTTATTGGAATTCGCCTTGATTAATCCGACTAATTTAGTGAAATAGCTTTCCAATTCTGCTTTAAAATTACTATCTCTTGCACCAATTTTATTTTCCATACCACTGTTTTCAAACACATCAAAATAAGTGTCTTGAACTGACAGCATCGCTTTTTTATTTTCACCTTTTTCAAATAAAGTAATTGCTTGTTGAATACGTTGATTGATTTCAGCAGAGACTTCTTTCCAATCCTGTTGTGATTCATTTATTGGATTTTCTACCGCACTTTGTGCTGTTATTGCCTGAGTTTTTCGTGTCGTTGGTAGATTAGGTAATTGTTCTTCAATATCTTGTAGTAACACAGTTGTTTGATAACCTAGCTCATTCATCTTATTAGGCTGTTCACTGAGCTTTATTAAATTGTAAAATTGTTGATTAATCGCTGATGAAATTGCAGCTGAGCGATTAGTACGAATAGACATTTCCATTTCTGAATTTTTATAGCCATCATACTGAGCTTGTTGAGCTAATTTTTTCGCTGTAATGAAATCTTTCTTTTCATAAGCAGAAATAGCTTGAGCAAGTAAATCATCTATTGTTTTAAAGCTTTGTTGCCAATGCAAAGCTATTTCATCGTGATTGTATACTTCATGCTGTCCATCAGCATTTAGCTGATGCCCCGCAGACAGTGCAGGCAAAACTTCTTGCATTTCTGCTTTTAGTCCGTTAATTTTTGTTTGAATCTCAGAGAGCGGTTGATTCTCACCGATCATTTTACGAATCTCGCCAAACGTGGCTTCCATTTGATAGCTTTTTTGAGCAGAAAAATTGATGCGTATCGGACCTTCTAAATTTTCAAATATTTCAAAATATGCCATTTGAACTTCAGTTCTTGCATCATCAATTTGATTTTGTTGATATAAGGCTACCGTTTTATCCAAACGACTTTCAATTTCTTTGACCCACTGGGCGTAATCGTCCGTCGCATTAGCATTTATACTGAAAAAAGAAAAGAAAATAAATAAACAAAGGAAGTTGCGAAAGAAACGTAGCAAAACCATATTAATCAACCTTAATACTAATCTAAATAAAAGCTATTCTTATTTCTATAGAAAATTATCCTACGATTTTAGGATTAATCAAGAAAAAAATAAGAAATTTTAAATCAACTACAACACAGCACATCTTTCACATGTCTATCCATGTCTATCAAAATCTAATGTATTCCATATTTTAATTGAAGTAAGCTTTACTAAAGTATTTGCAGTATTAACTTAGCATTTGTTGAATATATTTAGTTGTTAATTGTAAGTAATTTCCACGAAAACGATGACTAAAATTTAACAAATAGTAAAGTTGATATAATTTTTTGCGTTGTGGATAGTTTTCATCTAATGGAAAAGTGCGGTGATAATTTTGATAAAATTCCGCAGGAAAAGGTTGAAACAATTCTGTAAAAGCAATATCACATTCTCGATCTCCCCAATAGCAAGCTGGATCATAAGTAACAGCATGATTATCTGTAGTAGCACAATTTTCAACCCACAAGTTACCGTGTAACAGAGAAGGTTTTGGATTGTGTTTAGCTAATATGTTAGCACTAGTTTGAATAATGTTATCAATATCACCAAAATAGATATTTTTTTCTTTACAAATTTGCAGCTGCCAACCAATGCGTTGCTCGCTAAAAAATTTTGACCAATTATTTTTCCATTCATTAGGTTGGTGTACTGGACCTAACCAAGTATTGAAATCTAAACCATAATGTTCTGTGTCAGCTAAAAGATGCTGTTTAGCAAGTTGAATGCCTAATTCAGCAGCTGTAAGAGTAGTCAATGGGCTAAATTTAAGAGCTTCCAGCAGTAAGAAACTATGGCTATGAGAGCAACCGACACCATAAACAAGAGGCATTTTCAAGCAACCAGCTTTTGATAATAAAGTCAGTTGATCTGCCTCAGCCATAAACATGGAGCGATAATTTTTTTCATTGACTTTGACAAAAACAGGCTGAATACCATCATCAATTAACCAAGCCTCGTGCATTTCACCAGTGTGAACTTTTACTTTATTTTTAATTGAATAATATGCACCAAATTGATCTGCCAATACTTGTGATACTGATTTCCACATAAAGACCTCCGCACATGATGACTAGTTAGATGATACCTTTATTTTTATCAATAGTCTGTGATGAATGTCAAGTTTTGACAAAAAATTTTAAGCTAATTAAATAAGATACAGTCAGTTTAAATTAGCGTTAAATTTTGTATTTTTAAATATTTCTGCTCAAGATGTGTTGACGGCTCACCGTTTTCCGCCTGGTCTCAGTGGGATTATTCCGAGTGTGGGCGGTTTTGGTGATCCGATTAAAGCTCGGTTGACCTATCAGGCGGACGAAGTAGAGCCACTGCAGGCGATTATTGCGGAGACAATCAACCACGATCAGGACATTCACCGCGATTTGAAAGTGGTGTTTAAGTCTCGGTTGGCGGAATAGTGGTCAGTAATACGCCGTATTTTTGCTATTAATACGGCGTTTTTTGTTTAAAAACTAATACTTGCCGTTAAATCTAACGCTTTAAAAAGCTGATCTAACTTATCAATCCCACTTTTATACCATGGATTAAGCAAGCGTTGCATTTCTGCTGGGCTAAATCCTGCCAACTTCCCTAATTCGGTTTTACTAAGATTGCGTTTAAGTCGCTCATTATTTATCAATACTTTTGCTTCAACACGTGTTGGCATTAATATTAACACTTCCTCCTTTTTTGGTTGATTAGGTAGGGGGAATAATTCATCACCTTTTATTGCAAATTCAACTGCACCTATGATACACCCTTCTAACTCCGCAATAAGCTCTTCCTCGCTATTGCCTTGAGCATAGGCATTACTATTTTCTGAAAATTGTAAAACGCCTAAATAGTATGGCTTACTATCTTCTTCTAGTTTTTCTATGGTTGCTGGATAATAACGCATTTATTCTCCTTGTATTTGAAATTAAGAGCCTAATAAGCCACCATAGTGGCTTAGTTTATTACATTTCTAATGTTTTCTTAATTCTTGAGATAGTTGCATTTGGTATATCTCTTGAACTTCGTGTTAGTTGCGTTTTATTTCCATTTAGGCTTAATTGGTAATGCTTCTTACCTTGTTCAATTAAAACGCCGTTATCTTGTAGATATTTTAGAAATTGTTTAGGCTTCACTTAATCTCCTATGTTTGGTTAAGATAAATTTATTATATACGTTTATGTATATTTGTCAAGATTATTTTATACTTTTGAGTATAAATGTTTGCTTGTTGATTATATCTATTATGCTATAATATTTTTTTATTTTTTTCAATGGGTTATATTATGGCTAATGTGTTGAAAGTGAAGTGCGGTGTGTGTGGGAGTCGTTGTTTTATCCGTCGTTCTGATTTTCTTTCTGACGGTTTCGCTAGAATTTATATAACCTGTACCAATCCGCAATGCTGCCAATCTGAGGTATATAACTTTGAACGCTCGCACGTGGTAAAGACCTCTAAACTCTCTAAAGATAGATTACTTGAAGATGTGATCAGTCTTCTCTCTGAACAAGACAAGCAGCAATTAAAAAAAATGATTGAGGCGGTTTGACAAAAAAGCCTGTGTTTTAAACAGGCTTTTAAAAATTCTTCTCTTTTCTAAGCATAACTATGAGCAGATATATGGAAAGGCGAAATATGATGGCTTCGTTTTTGTTTCAATTCCCACAAATCATATTTAGTTTGCAAATTCAGCCACAATCTTGCGGAGCCAATCCCCGCTTCTTCTAAACTTAATGCTAAATTCACAGTCATAGGCGTTTTACCATGTAGTACTCTTGATAACGTCTCACGAGAAAACCCAAGATGATCTGCCAGTTCTTTAATCTTAATATTATTTGACTCAATAAACCCATCTAATAAAACTTGCCCTGGATGTGCTGGTTTACGCATTAAAGCCTCCTTAATGATAATCTTCATAATTTAAAATATATGCATCACCATCAATAAATTCAAAGGTAATCCGCCAATTCCCATTAACTGTCATTGAATAAACACCCTTTCTATCACCTTTTAATTCGTGACATTGATAAAATGACATAAATTCATCAACACGTTCTGCTGAATCAATCAAATCAAGAATACCGTCAATTTTTCGTTGATGATTAAGTTGAATACCTTTCGTTATTCCTTTTTCAAAATATTGCTTTAAGCCTTTATGCTTGAAACTCTTAATCATAGTAATACTCACAAATAATGTGATATAAATATATCACAAAAAAGAAAAAAACAAAATATTCCAACTGCACTTTGAATTAAATTACCTATTTATTTTTTTGTTGAGTTATGTAAATCACCGCCTAATAGTGCTAATAGGGCGTAGCCTGCGATGTCTTGCCAGTTGTCTTGATGTGTGGCTCCTTTGTTTAGTATGCGTGTGATTTTGAATAATATCATTTCAATTGATGTGCGTTGTTGCCAGTTTAATTTTTGTGCCTGTGGTTCAATGACTTCTCGCAAATCGCCGTAAATCTGGGCGAATGTGTCATAACTGCCGTATCCTGCTGTACCGTTGCCAGTCACGAGTACCGCCTCACAAGGTGGTGATTTTTGTTTTCCAGAAGTCGGCACTATTGTAGAGGTGGGTTTTGCCTATGGACGAAGCGACAAACCATTCATCAGAACCATGTTAGCCCAAGGCAAAACACTGCCAGCGGTCGCCGTCGGCGAACAATTAAAACAACAACGCCCAGAAGTGTATGAACGCACCGACCAAGCAGGCAACAAAAGCCGAGTGACAGACCAAGACATATTAGACCAATCATTCACACGCCACATCAAAACCGACCAAGAAGTGAAACAGATAGGCACATCACAACACGACATTGACGCCGATCATCAACTCAATATCGGTGGCAATCAAACGGTTAATGTCATTGGCAATATTCAACAGGTCACCGCCTCAAATCAATCGCTAGGCGTGGCAGGCACCTTACAAGAACATGTTCAAGGCGTAGCCCAACGCATATCAGAAACAAAAAATAGACTAGTGGCACCGCTTTCATATATGGGAAGCGAGGGACAGAACATATTTAGAATATTAGAGGAAATCATTCAAATATTGGCAGACCTCGCCAGCACAACCGCCAGCCACACCCACAACGGCGGACCAACCCCAGACCAATCAAACACCTTTAGCGGACAATCAAGCCAAGCCACCGCCGAGAAAGCCAAACTCACGCCAATCATAGAATAAAAAAAGACAGCTCAAACAATCAGCAAACAATAAAAAAGCCCTTAAAAATCAAGGGCTTTTAATAAAAAAATGCTTGCGTATATTAGTAGACTAATATATAATATAATCACTTTCAAGAACAGGCTTGAAAGTGAGTGTAAGGCTTAATCCTTACGATATTTGAGAGGAAAGAACAATGAACCGTTTCATTATCATCATTGTCATCCTGCTAGTCGGATTAATGGTAAGCTTACCAGCTTACTAGACTAGATCTAAGGGGAGGCTGTTCCCTCCCCTTTAGCTCAAATAAATATAAGGGAAACAATATGGCATTGTCAAGAAGTGAAATAGTTAAGCGTAGCGAAGAGAAACACGGAATTAAAGTAAAATCCTTTAAACTCCCTAAAACAATAGTAGAAGAAATAGAACAACTGGCAAAAGATAACGGCATACCGCAAAACCAATTAATCATTCAAGCCGTTGAACTATTTAAAAAATCAAAAGGGTGATATAATACGCACGCATAATATATATTACTCCTATCACTAAAGCCTATTTAAAAATAGGCTTTATTTTTTGAAATGATTAAAATATCTAGGCATTTAACAAAATAATAACAACAAAACAACACAGACCAACCGAACCACATCGCAACCACTAAAAACCATAACAACACACAAAATATTGATATTTTAAGTGGATTAAATTTAGTCATAAAGTTCATCACATGCTTTTTCTAGTTTATATCTGATGAAACGCTAAAAAATTTTTCAAAGAAAATAAACTATGTTAGAATCCACAGCGATTTTTATACACTGTAAGCATAAAATTAAAGTGTTTTTGCACGTATAATCACATGATGGGGGAGTTTTCCCTTTTTTATTTTTTAAATGAACATGTAACCTTTCGTATGGGTTACCACTGTATAAGGATTTAAAATGCCAATTATCACTCTACCTGACGGTTCACAGCGTCATTTTGAACAACCAGTTTCTGTGTTAGACGTCGCTCAAAGTATTGGGGCGGGACTCGCTAAAGCAACAATCGCAGGCCGTGTTAACGGTGAACGCCGTGATGCTTGTGATCTTATTAATGAAGATGCTAGCCTTGAAATTATTACTGCTAAAGATGAAGATGGTTTAGAAATCATTAGACATTCTACAGCTCATTTACTTGGGCACGCTATTAAGCAGTTATTTCCTAATGTAAAAATGGCAATTGGACCGACTATCGATAATGGTTTTTATTATGATATTGATCTTGACCGCTCTTTAACACAAGAAGATTTAGATAAATTAGAAAAACGCATGTTAGAGCTGGCAAAAACTAATTATGATGTAGTGAAAAAAGCTGTAAGCTGGCAAGAAGCAAGAGATACTTTTGAACAACGTGGTGAATCCTATAAAATGGCAATTTTGGATGAAAATATTGACCGCACTTCTCGTCCAGCGTTGTATTTCCATCAAGAGTACATTGATATGTGTAGAGGTCCTCATGTGCCGAATATGCGTTTTTGTCATCATTTCAAATTGCAAAAAATTGCTGGTGCATATTGGCGTGGTGATAGTAAAAATAAAATGCTACAACGAATCTATGGCACGGCATGGGCAGATAAAAAACAACTTGCTGATTATTTACATCGTTTGGAAGAGGCCGCAAAACGAGATCACCGTAAAATTGGTAAAGCGCTTGATCTTTATCACATGCAAGAAGAAGCACCAGGCATGGTGTTTTGGCACAATGATGGTTGGACAATTTTTCGCGAATTAGAAACTTTTGTTCGTACTAAATTAAAAGAATATGATTATCAAGAAGTCAAAGGTCCTTTCATGATGGATCGTGTTTTATGGGAAAAAACAGGGCATTGGCAGAATTATGGTGATCTAATGTTTACTACATCATCAGAAAACCGTGAATATGCGATCAAGCCGATGAATTGCCCTGGACACGTGCAAATTTTTAATCAAGGTTTGAAATCTTATCGTGATTTACCTATTCGTATGGCAGAGTTTGGATCTTGCCATCGCAATGAACCTTCAGGTTCTTTACACGGTTTAATGCGTGTAAGAGGGTTTACTCAAGATGATGCTCATATTTTCTGTACTGAAAATCAAATTGAAACCGAAGTGACTAGTTGTATTCGCATGGTGTATGATATTTATAGCACTTTTGGATTCTCTGATATTCAAGTTAAATTATCTACTCGTCCTGAAAAACGTATTGGTACTGATGAAATTTGGGAACGTTCAGAAAATGCACTTGCTGCAGCATTGACTGCAAACGGTTTACAATATGAAATTCAAGAGGGAGAAGGTGCATTTTATGGTCCTAAAATTGAATTTGCACTGCGTGATTGCTTAGATCGTGAATGGCAATGTGGTACGATTCAACTTGATTTTGCCTTACCGTCTCGCTTAAATGCATCTTACGTTGCAGAAAATAATGATCGCCATGTTCCTGTAATGATTCATCGAGCGATTTTAGGTTCACTTGAACGATTTATTGGTATTCTTACTGAAGAGTATGCAGGCTTTTTCCCATCTTGGTTAGCACCAGTGCAAGCCGTTGTAATGAATATTACCGATAGTCAATCTGATTATGTGCTAAATGTTGTAAAAGCACTCTCCGCAGCAGGAATTCGTGCTAAATCTGATCTTCGTAACGAGAAAGTTGGTTTTAAAGTACGAGAGCATACAATCCGTCGAGTTCCTTATATGTTAGTATGTGGCGATAAAGAAATTACAGAAGGTAAAATTTCTGTACGTACTCGTAAAGGCACTGATTTAGGTACGTATAAAGTAGAAGATTTTGTACAAATTTTAAAAACTCAAATTAGAAATCGTGAACTGAAATTAATTGGAGAAGAATAGTTTTTAAAATTACCGCACTTTATTATTATCATAGAATAAAGTGCGGTGATATTTATAATAATTTAATTGTTTTAAATGATTAACGTCTTGCATAAAAAGTAAAAATCCCTTAAAATTCGCTCGTTTTGCTCAATTTGAGCGGATGGAAGTCATATCTTTTGCTTATTATTTAACAAGTATGATTTGTAGTTTAACCTGATGGAGGATCAAACCATTAAAACCGTAAAAAAAGCACCTGTAACGAATCGCCCAAACCGAATCAATGAAGAAATTCGAGTAAAAGAAGTTCGTTTAATTAATCAAGATGGTGAGCAAGCTGGGATAGTTAGTATTCAAGAAGCTTTGAATCAAGCAGAGGCTGTAGAATTAGATCTTGTCGAAATTAGTCCGAATGCTGAACCTCCAGTATGCCGAATTATGAATTATGGTAAGTTTCTTTATGAGAAAGGAAAAGCTGCAAAAGAGCAAAAGAAAAAGCAGAAAGTTGTACAAGTGAAGGAAGTTAAATTCCGTCCTGGTACAGATGAAGGCGACTATCAGGTAAAACTACGCAGCCTGATTCGCTTTTTAGAAGATGGGGATAAAGCTAAGGTTACAGTTCGCTTCCGTGGACGTGAAATGGCTCATCAAGACATTGGTTTGGACGTGTTAGAACGTGTAAAAAATGACCTTGCGGAAATTGCTATAGTAGAATCTGCTCCTGGCAAATTAGAAGGTCGCCAAGCTATTATGGTACTTGCCCCTAAAAAGAAATAGTTAGTGCACTGTCAAGTAATAAAAGGATATTGTTTTTAGACTTTTTATTCGCCTAATTATTATATGATGAGAAACTACGATAGCTTAAGTCTGAATAATAGACATGAAATTCGTAGTAATTTTAAATTTTAAACAATGCGGAGTTAAAATGCCAAAAATTAAAACTGTACGTGGTGCTGCTAAGCGTTTCAAGAAAACAGCTTCAGGCGGTTTCAAACGTAAACAATCTCATTTACGTCATATTCTGACTAAAAAAACAACTAAACGTAAACGTCATTTGCGTCATAAATCTATGGTTGCGAAAGCAGACCAAGTTTTAGTCGTAGCCTGCTTGCCATACGCATAAGCATGGGCGTACATTTAGTAAATTTTAGTTAATTAAATAAGACATAGGAGATTAGATAATGGCTCGTGTAAAACGTGGTGTTATTGCAAGAGCACGCCATAAGAAAGTACTTAAGGCTGCTAAAGGTTATTATGGTGCACGTTCACGTGTGTATCGTGTTGCATTTCAAGCAGTGATCAAAGCTGGTCAATATGCATATCGTGACCGTCGTCAACGTAAACGTCAGTTCCGTCAATTGTGGATTGCTCGTATTAATGCAGCAGCTCGTCAAAACGGTTTATCTTACAGTAAATTTATCAATGGGTTGAAAAAAGCTTCTGTTGAAATAGATCGTAAGATTTTAGCTGACATTGCGGTATTCGATAAAGTGGCTTTTGCTGCTTTAGTAGAAAAAGCAAAATCTGCACTTTAATTGATTATAGTGTAAAATTAGGACGCTAGTGCGTCCTTTTTTATTTCTATTTAGGAAAGAAAATGTAATAACAATAAGGTATAAAGAACTGCACTTTAAAAGTGCGGTTCTTTTATTAAGTTTTAAATTTTACAAGCCCCGCCAGCACAGCCATCATCTAAGTCATTCTGTGCATCTTCCGCACCATCACGAGTATTTTGATAATATAGTGTTTTTAAACCATATTTATAAGCAGTTAATAGATCATTTAGTAAGCGTTTCATTGGAACTTTACCATCTTCAAAACGAGCAGGATCGTAATTAGTATTTGCTGAAATAGCTTGGTCTACAAATTTTTGCATAATACCGACTAGCTTAATGTAACCATCGTTATTTGGAATATCCCATAATAATTCATAATTATCACTTAAATTTTCATAATCAGGAACGACTTGTTTCAAAATGCCATCTTTAGAAGCTTTAATGCTTACATGCCCACGTGGTGGTTCAATGCCATTAGTAGCGTTAGAAATTTGAGAAGATGTTTCCGATGGCATTAATGCAGTTAATGTGGAATTTCTTAAACCAAATTCTTGAATCTCTTTGCGTAAAGTTTCCCAATCATAATGTAAAGGCTCTTGAGTGAGAGTGTCAATGTCCTTTTTATAAGTGTCAATTGGCAAAATGCCTTTAGCATAAGTAGTCTGATGGAAATATTCACATGCTCCTTGCTCTTTCGCTAAATTCATCGAAGCTTTTAGTAAATAATATTGTATAGCTTCAAAAGTGCGATGAGTTAAGTCATTAGCACTACCATCTGAATAACGTACACCATTTTTAGCTAAATAGTAGGCGTAATTAATTACCCCAATACCTAATGCACGTCTACCTAAGGAGCTATGTCGTGCAGCATTTACTGGATAATTTTGATAGTCTAATAAAGCATCCAAAGCACGCACAGCGAGATTTGCTAATTCTTCTAATTCATCAAGGTTGTCAATTTTCCCTAAATTGAATGCAGAAAGAGTACAAAGAGCAATTTCGCCATTTTCGTCATTAATGTGAGTTAGCGGCTTAGTTGGCAAAGCGATCTCCAAACATAGATTTGATTGACGAATAGGTGCGAGTTTTGGATCAAATGGCGAGTGAGTATTACAATGATCAACGTTTTGAATATAAATTCTTCCTGTAGATGCTCGCTCTTGCATGAGTAAAGAGAATAATTCGACTGCTTTTACAGTACGTTTCCGAATATTTGGATCTTGTTCATATTGTGTATAAAGTTGTTCAAATTTTTCTTGATCAGCAAAAAAAGCTTCGTAAAGTCCTTCCACATCTGACGGACTAAATAAAGTAATGTCGCCACCCTTGATTAAGCGTTGATACATTAATTTGTTTAGTTGTACACCATAATCCATATGGCGAACACGGTTGTCTTCTACGCCACGATTATTTTTCAGTACTAACAAACTTTCAGCTTCTAAGTGCCAAATTGGATAATAAACTGTTGCAGCACCACCACGAACTCCACCTTGTGAGCAAGACTTTACTGCTGTTTGGAAGTATTTATAAAATGGGATACAGCCTGTATGGAAAGCCTCACCATCACGAATAGAACTACCTAAAGCACGGATTGCTCCAGCATTAACTCCTATACCTGCACGCTGAGATACATATTTTACAATTGCTGAGGCGGTCGCATTGATCGAGTCTAGGCTATCATCACATTCAATCAATACACAAGAACTAAATTGACGTGTCGGGGTTCTCACTCCAGACATAATCGGTGTTGGGAGTGAAATTTTGAAAGTTGATGTAGCATCGTAAAAACGTTTAATATAGTTCAAACGCGTTTCTTTTGGGTATTTTGAAAATAAACAAGCAGCTACTAATAAATATAAAAATTGAGCAGATTCGTAAATTTCACCAGTAACTCTATTTTGTACTAGATATTTCCCTTCTAATTGCTTCACTGCCGCATAGGAAAAATCCATATCCCGCCAATGATCCAAAAAGTTATCCATTTCATCCCATTCTTCGCGACTATAATCAGTTAAAAGGGAGGTATCATATTTTCCCATACGTACTAATTTTTTTACATGATCATAAAGTTTAGGGGGCTCAAAATGACCATACGCTTTTTTACGAAGGTGAAATACTGCTAAACGAGCTGCTAAATATTGATAATCAGGTGTATCTTTACTGATTAAATCTGCTGCAGCTTTTATGATAGTTTCATGAATATCAGAAGTACGGATTCCTTCATAAAATTGAATATGAGAACGCAACTCTACTTGAGAAACAGAAACATTTTCTAATCCTTTTGCTGCCCAGGTAATAACTCGGTGAATTTTATCTAAGTCAATAGGCTCTAGTCTTCCGTCACGCTTTGTGACCATCAATGCGTTGTTCATAGGCGGTTTTACTCTGTATTTGTATGACTATCTAGATTATATAAAACACTAGATATAGTGAGAATCTAAAAATTTTATACAAGATAATGTGTTATCATATAAAATTCAAGTGTTAAATTTTTCTCCCTATTCTTGACAGTAAATAACTTACTTATAAATAAGAAGAATTTTTATTGTAAATTTATTGTAAAAAAAGAATTTGGATTTTAAAATTTATACAGTGATAAAACTTATACTTTTGAAGATAATTAATACAAGGTTAAAGTAATAATTAGTATTTTCAGTTGCTATTTTTTTTTTAGCGAACAATAATAGTAATTGAGTAAGCGAGAGCAAAATGTTTTATCGCTTTTCTGATTATATTTAGGCTACGACAGAGAGTATTTTCTGGCGTCGTTTTGTTTTTTATTTTAAAAAGGGTAATTTAATTTTTATGAAACAAATTCCAATGACAATACGGGGTGCAGAACTGTTAAGAAAAGAGTTAGATGTACTAAAAAATATTCGTCGCCCAGAAATCATTAAAGCTATTGCGGAAGCACGAGAACATGGTGATTTAAAAGAAAATGCAGAGTATCATGCGGCTCGAGAGCAGCAAGGTTTCTGTGAAGGACGTATTCAAGAAATTGAAGGTAAGCTTGCTAATTGTCAAATTATTGATGTAACAAAAATACCTAATAATGGCAAAGTGATTTTTGGTGCAACGGTCATGTTATTAAACGTTAATACTGATGAAGAAGTTACTTATTGTATTGTTGGTGATGATGAAGCAGACATAAAGTGCGGTTTGATTTCGGTCAATTCTCCTATTGCTCGTGGTTTAATTGGTAAAGAAGTTGATGATACAGTTAATATTATGACTCCTGGTGGTGCAGTAGAATTTGATATTATTGAAGTAGAGTACAAATAAAGACGCTTCAGGCGTCTTTGTAGATAGATTAGAATTTAATTCATTGACGGGGTAGCTGAATTTTTGATTCTTTTGAGGGACGATAAAGTACCAAAATATGTCCTATAGTTTGTACTTCGCAGGCTTTAGTTTCACGAATGATTGCATTAATAATTAACTGTTTAGTTTCGCGATCCGAACCATTAATTTTGACTTTTATAAGTTCGTGATGATTTAATGCGTTGTCAATTTCAGCAACTACACCTTCAGTAAGACCATTGTTGCCGAGCATTACGACAGGGTTTAAGTGGTGTGCTAGTGCTTTTAGAAACTGTTTTTGTTTAGTTGATAATTTCATCTTTGTTATCCTGATAGTAAAAAGTGCGGTCAGATTTATAAAAAGTAATATTTCCGACTTGAACCCTGAGATTTTAACCTTATATTGAGAAAACTACCACAAAATTTAAAACATTATGGGAAAGAAAAAACGATCGGCAAGTTCAAGCCGTTGGCTGAACGAACATTTTAATGATCCATTTGTGCAAAAAGCACACAAACAAAAATTACGCTCTAGAGCTTATTTTAAACTTGATGAGATTCAGCAAACAGATCGCCTATTTAAACAAGGCATGACCGTAGTAGATCTTGGAGCTGCTCCAGGTGGTTGGTCACAGTATGTTGTTAGTGAGATTGGTCAGCGCGGTAGAGTGATTGCTTGTGATATTTTAGACATGGATCCTATTGTTGGTGTTGATTTTTTACAAGGAGATTTTCGTGATGAAAATGTACTTAAAGCTTTGCTAGAACGAGTTGGAGAGAGTAAAGTTGATGTAGTGATGTCTGATATGGCTCCAAACTTTAGCGGTATGCCTTCAGTAGATATTCCACGAGCCATGTATTTAGTAGAGTTAGCATTAGATATGTGCAAGCAAGTATTGGCACCAAAAGGGAGTTTTGTAGTAAAAGTATTTCAAGGTGAAGGATTTGATGATTATTTGAAAGAAATTAGATCTTTGTTTTCAGTAGTCAAAGTTCGTAAACCTGAGGCTTCACGAGGGCGTTCTCGAGAAGTATATATCGTTGCAACAGGTTACAAACATTAACAATAAATTTGATAGCTTTAAATTTAGTATCGAATGTAGTAAGCTTGTGACAAATTATTAACTTAAGAATAAACGAGGTAAAACCTTGAGTGATATGGTAAAAAATTTAATACTTTGGATTATTGTAGCTGTTGTTATGATGACTGCATATCAAAGTTTTAGCGGTAACTCTAGCGATAATTTAACGGATTATACGAGTTTCATTTCCGATGTCGGAAATAATCAAGTAGGGCAGGTCCGTTTTAATGAAAATGAATTGCTTGTAACCAAAACAGATGGTTCAAAATATTCTACAGTTATGCCAATTTATGATGATAAGTTGCTTAATGATTTATTGAATAAAAAAGTTAAAGTGGAAGGTAGTTTACCTGAAAAACGTGGATTTTTAGCTCAAATTCTAATTTCTTGGTTTCCAATGATATTGCTGATTGGCGTGTGGTTGTTTTTTATGCGTCAAATGCAAGGCGGTGGCGGTAAAGCAATGAGCTTTGGAAAAAGTCGAGCTAAAATGCTTACTAAAGAGCAAATTAAAACGACTTTTGCCGATGTTGCTGGTTGCGATGAAGCTAAAGAAGAAGTCGGTGAGATCGTGGATTTCTTGCGTGATCCTAATAAATTCCAAAAACTTGGAGGAAAAATTCCAAAAGGTATTTTAATGGTTGGTCCGCCTGGAACTGGTAAAACTTTATTAGCTAAAGCTATTGCTGGTGAGGCTCAAGTCCCATTTTTTACAATCTCTGGTTCTGACTTTGTCGAGATGTTTGTTGGTGTTGGGGCTTCTCGAGTGAGAGACATGTTTGAGCAGGCAAAAAAGAATGCACCTTGCCTGATTTTTATTGATGAAATTGATGCTGTTGGTCGTCAGCGGGGAGCAGGATTAGGAGGTGGTCATGATGAACGTGAACAAACTCTTAACCAGATGTTAGTAGAAATGGACGGTTTTGAAGGAAACGAAGGTGTGATAGTTATCGCAGCAACTAACCGACCAGATGTCCTTGATCCAGCTTTGACTCGTCCAGGTCGATTTGATCGTCAGGTAGTGGTTGGTTTGCCTGATGTACGTGGACGTGAGCATATTTTAAAAGTACACATGCGAAAAGTACCACTCGGTGATGATGTTGATGCGATGACTTTAGCAAGAGGAACTCCAGGTTATTCAGGAGCTGATTTGGCAAATTTAGTTAATGAAGCCGCACTTTTTGCTGCACGTACTAACAAACGTTTAGTAACTATGTTGGAATTTGAAAAAGCAAAAGATAAAATCAATATGGGACCTGAACGTCGGACTATGATAATGACAGAAAAACAAAAAGAATCAACTGCTTATCATGAAGCTGGACATGCAATAGTTGGCTATTTAGTACCTGAACACGATCCTGTTCATAAAGTTACTATTATCCCAAGAGGTCGTGCTTTAGGAGTTACATTCTTTTTGCCAGAAGGTGATCAGATTAGTATTAGTCAAAAACAACTGGAAAGTAAACTTTCCACTCTTTATGCTGGGCGTTTAGCAGAAGAGTTGATTTATGGAGAGGAAAATATTTCTACTGGTGCATCAAATGATATTAAAGTTGCAACAAATATTGCTCGCAATATGGTCACTCAATGGGGATTTTCTGAAAAATTAGGACCGATTCTTTATACTGAAGATGAAGGTGAAGTGTTTTTAGGAAGATCAATGGCTAAAGCAAAACATATGTCAGATGAAACCGCACATTTAATTGATGAAGAGGTCCGTTTAATTGTGACCAGAAATTATGAACGAGCTAGACAAATTCTAAATGATAATATGGATATTTTACATGCGATGAAAGATGCTTTAGTGAAATATGAAACTATTGAAGAAGAACAAATTAAGCAATTAATGAATAGAGAAATTGTCACGCCACCTTCAGGCTGGGTTGATAACGAACCTAAAGTTACTCAATCAAATGAAAGTGAAAAGCGTTGTAGTGCGGTAGAAAATTCAGAAAAATCCGATCAAGATTAATTTGATGATAGAAATCAGGGGTATAATACTCCTGATTTTTTTTAATTAAGGATAATAGATAGATGAAAATAGCATTAATTACGGGAGTAACGGCTGGCTTTGGTGAGGCTATTTGTCGTAAGCTAATCCAAGCAAATTATCAAGTAATTGGTACTGGAAGACGCACTGAGCGTTTGGATAAGCTTAAAAATGAGTTTGGTGAAAGTTTTTATCCTTTAGCTTTTGACTTGAGAGATACGGCCGCAATTGAAAAAGCATTAAATAGTTTACCGAAATCGCTAAGTGCGGTTGATTTACTAATAAATAATGCTGGTTTAGCTTTAGGATTAGAACCTGCTCATAAAACTAATCTGAATGATTGGTATCAGATGATTGATACTAACATTAAAGGATTAGTAACTGTTACAAGATTGATTTTGCCACAAATGGTTGATAGAAATAGTGGCCATATTATCAACTTAGGTTCAATCGCTGGGAATTATCCTTATCCAGGAGGTAATGTTTATGGTGGGACTAAAGCTTTTGTTAAACAATTTAGTTTAAATTTACGGGCTGATTTAGCAGGAACTGCTATAAAAGTGACCAATCTTGAGCCTGGACTTTGTGGTGATACTGAATTTTCTAATGTACGCTTTAAAGGTGATGTTCAGAAAGCTGCGAAAGTATATGAGCATATTGATTATGTAAAACCAGAAGATATTGCAGAAATTGTGTTATGGCTAAATAATCAACCTCCGCATGTTAATATTAATCGTATTGAAGTAATGCCAGTAGCACAAACATTTTCACCTCTTGCTGTAGCAAAAAAATCAATAGTATAAGGGAATAACTGATATTACTAATCTAAAAGTGCGGTAGAAATTTATAGCCTTTCTCTTTTGAAAGGCTTTTTTGTATTAAAGATGTTTTTATTGTATTAAGTGATAAAAATGATAAAAACAGTTGAAATTTTAAAAGATAAAGTGTAACTTTATATGTACATATATTGTATATAATATTTTACATGTTTTGTTGTAAGCATAAAGGAAGTAGTATGAATAAAGTAAATTATAAAGACAGTATCCATAATGTTAATATTATCAATGAAAAAGTATTAGTGACACCACAGGAATTAAAAGAAAAATTACCGTTACCAGCTGAATTACATCGTCAAATTGAACGAAGTCGTAAAGAAGTTGCAGATATTATTCATAAGAAAAATAAACGGTTGTTGGTGGTTATTGGACCTTGTTCAATTCATGATCCTCTTGCTGCGATAGATTATGCACAACGACTACAAAAATTGTCAAAAGAACTGTCACAACAACTTTACATTGTAATGAGAGTTTATTTTGAAAAACCAAGAACCACTGTAGGTTGGAAAGGTTTAATCAATGACCCCAAAATAGATGGTACTTTTGATGTTGAACACGGTCTTCATATTGCTCGTCAATTATTGCTTGAATTGTCGGAGCTTGGATTACCCTTAGCAACAGAAGCTCTAGACCCTATTACGCCTCAATATATGGCTGATTTATTCAGTTGGTCAGCAATTGGAGCAAGAACTACAGAATCACAGACTCATCGTGAATTAGCATCAGGATTATCAATGGCAGTAGGTTTTAAGAATGGTACTGATGGTAGTTTGTCAACGGCAATTAATGCTATGAAAGCAGCTTCAATGGGGCATAGCTTTATTGGTATCAATCAACAAGGTCAAGTAAATTTATTGCATACTGCGGGAAATCCTGATGGACACGTTATTTTGCGTGGGGGCAAAGCACCGAACTACCAGCCAGAATTTGTGGCACAATGTGAGCAAGAATTACAAAAAGCGGGGCTTGAAACAGCGATTATGATAGATTGCAGTCATGGTAATTCAAATAAAGATTATCGTCGTCAACCTATAATTGCAGAAGAAGCTGTGCGACAAATTATGGCGGGTAACGAATCTATTATTGGGTTAATGTTAGAAAGCAATATTTATGCAGGTAATCAAAGTGCGGATCAACTAATAAGTGAAATGAAATATGGTGTATCAATTACGGATGCTTGTATTGACTGGGAAACTACAGAGCAATTATTAAGAAAACTTGCTGATGTTTTGAAAAACAGAGAAAATTAAAAATATTAGTGTGAAAAAGGAATATTTGTGGAATCATTACAAGAGTTAAGGGCAGAGATTGATCAGCTTGATCGCGAACTATTGCAATTGATCGAGAAACGCTTGTCATTAGTCAAAAAAGTTGGAGAACTCAAACATAAAAAAGGTTTACCTATTTATGTACCTGATCGTGAAGCTGATATGTTACTTGCTCGTAGAAAAGAAGCTGAGAATATAGGTGTTTCCGCTGAGTTAATTGAAGATGTATTACGTCGTTTAATGCGAGAATCTTATGCTAGTGAAAACCAATATGGTTTTAAAACAGTAAATCCTGCTATTAAGAAAATTGTTATTGTTGGCGGGAAAGGAAAACTAGGTGGATTATTCGCTAGTTATCTTAGTGCATCAGGTTATCCAGTATCAATTTTAGACAAAGCAGATTGGTTAAATGCGGGTAAAATTTTAGCTGGTGCTAATGTAGTAATAGTTTCTGTACCTATTTGTGATACACAAGAAGTTATTGAATCATTGCGACCATATTTAACAGAAAATATGCTATTGACAGATTTAACTTCTGTTAAGTGCTTACCATTAAAGAAAATGTTAGAAGTACATTCTGGTGCGGTAGTAGGATTACATCCAATGTTTGGTCCAGATATTGAAAGTATGGCTAAACAAATTGTTGTTCGTTGTGATGGTCGTTATCTAGAACGTTATCAATGGTTTTTAGATCAAATTCAAATTTGGGGAGCTAAAATTTATTGCGTTGATGCAATAGAGCATGATCAAAACATGACCTATGTACAAGCATTACGTCATTTTTCTACTTTTGCAAGTGGTTTACACTTATCAAAGCAACCAGTCCAATTATCGAAATTATTAGCTTTATCTTCTCCTATCTATCGTTTGGAATTAGCGATGATTGGTAGATTATTTGCTCAAGATGGAGGACTTTATGCGGATATTATCATGGATAAACCAGAAAATTTAACCGTAATTAAAAGTATGCAACAAAGCTATGAAGAAAGTTTAAAATTTATTGAAAATGGGGATAAACAGGGTTTTATTGATTGTTTTAATCAAGTAAAACAATGGTTTGGTAATTATTCTCAACAGTTTCTAAAAGAAAGTCATCAGCTTCTAAAACAAGCAAACGATTATCGACGTAGTTAACCTTTATTAATGAATGATAAGTGCGGTGAAAATTTTACAAATTCATCGCAATTTTTTTATTTTTATATAACCTCTTGAAATTGATAATTTAGCAACTATTTACTGATTAATACTTAACTCTACTTTACTTTTACTAACGAGGTATTTTTATGATGAGAATTTTGCTATTTTTAGCAACTAATATGGCTGTGTTAGTCGTATTCAATATTATTTTAAGCTTAACTGGTATTCACTCTCAAGATACGATGGGGTTGTTAATTATGGCAGCCTTATTTGGTTTCAGTGGTTCACTAATTTCTTTATTTTTATCAAAAACCATGGCATTGCGTTCAGTTAATGGAGAAATTATCCAACAACCTCGTAATGAACAAGAACGTTGGTTGCTTCAGACTATACAGCAACAATCTCAAAAAGTTCAATTACCGATGCCAGAAGTAGCAATTTATCATTCAACAGACGTAAATGCATTTGCTACAGGTCCGAGCCAAAATAATTCATTAGTAGCAGTAAGTACAGGACTGTTAAATGAAATGACGAGAGATGAGGCAGAAGCAGTACTGGCACATGAAATCAGTCATATAAAAAATGGTGACATGGTCACAATGACTCTATTACAAGGGGTATTAAATACGTTTGTCATTTTTATTTCTAGAATTCTTGCAAAAGCAGCGGCAAGTAATCGAGATGGTGAGGTTAGTCAAAGTATGTATTTTGTCATTTCCATGGTATTAGAAATCGTATTTGGTTTACTTGCCAGCATTATTGCTATGTGGTTTTCTCGTTATCGGGAATTTAGAGCGGATGCAGGTTCAGCTGAGTTAGTTGGTAAACATAAAATGATTGCTGCTTTACAGCGTTTACAAAAATTACACGAACCACAAGAAATGGAAGGACAGCTAGCGGCATTCGCAATTAATAGTAAGCGAGGAGGATTGTTTACGTTATTTTTAAGCCATCCACCGCTAGAAAAACGGATCGAAGCTTTGCGTAATTTAGATAGTTTGAAATAATTTAAAAACAGTGGATAATGAGGGACGCACCTAAGCGTCCTTCATTTTTAGGATATTAAGATGAAACTGTTAGAAATAGAACATAAATTAAAAGATATTATTGGAATTTTTAACCGCACTTTTGAACAGGAATACAACACTAAATTAGTTAAAGGGGGAGAAGAACCTCTTTATGTTCCTGCTAATGATCGTGTTCCATATCATGCTATTTATTTTGCAAGGGGATTTTATAGTAGTGCATTACATGAAATTGCACATTGGTTAGTGGCAGGTAAAGAAAGACGAAAATTAGAGGAGTTCGGTTATTGGTATGAGCCTGATGGGAGATCAGCTCAGCGACAGCGTGAATTTGAAAAAGTAGAAGTAAAACCGCAAGCGATAGAATGGATTTTAGCGACTGCAGCTGGTTTTCGTTACTTTGCTAGTAGCGACAATTTAGATGGGAATCCAGGCGATACTCAGCCTTTCAAACAAGCCGTATATGAACAGGTTAAAATTTATGCTGAAAAAGGATTGCCTAAGCGTGCGGAAAAATTAAGACAGGCTTTAGCTGATTTTTATGGCACACCAAATTACATTGATTTAAAACAATTTGATGTAACTCGAATTTAATGGGAAATGGAATGTTTGCTCTCGAAATAAGTAAATTAGAAAAAGAATATAAAAACGGTGTAAAAGCGTTGCATGGAATTGATCTTAAAGTGAAATCAGGAGATTTTTATGCATTGCTTGGACATAATGGTGCTGGTAAATCCACTGCTATTGGCATTATTTGCTCACTAGTAAATAAGACAGCAGGTAAGGTAAAAGTATTTGGAATAGATTTAGATGAGAATCCAACCGCACTTAAACAAAATATCGGACTTGTGCCACAAGAATTTAATTTTAATGCTTTTGAATATGTGTTAGATATTTTAGTAAATCAAGCTGGTTATTACGGAATTGAACGCAAAGAAGCATTAAAACGAGCAGAAAATTGGTTGAAAAAATTAGATTTATGGGATAAGCGTTATCAACAGTCTCGGCAATTATCTGGTGGAATGAAACGTCGCTTGATGATAGCAAGAGCATTAATGCATAACCCTAAATTATTGATTCTAGATGAACCTACAGCTGGAGTAGATATTGAACTACGTCGTACGATGTGGACATTTTTGCGTGAGCTTAATGAACAGGGTACAACGATCATTTTAACTACTCATTATTTAGAAGAGGCAGAAATGCTGTGTCGGCATATTGGTATAATTCAACAAGGTCGTTTAGTTGTGAATACGACAATGAAATCTCTGCTATCAAAGCTAGAAACAGAAACTTTTATTTTAGATTTAGCAGGTAATTTGAATAATTTGAAAATTATGAATTATCGTACCGCACTTTCCGATAACAATTGCCTTGAAGTAGAAGTAAAACGCCAACAAGGGTTAAATTTATTATTTAGTCAATTAACAGAACAAGGTGTTAAAGTATTAAGTATGCGAAATAAAGCTAACCGTTTAGAAGAATTATTTATTTCGATGGCATTAAACAAACCTGAAGGAGAAAAACAATGAATTTAACTTGGGTTGCTTATCAAACTATCGTTACGAAAGAAATTAGACGATTTATGCGAATTTGGATACAAACGCTAGTGCCTCCAGTTATTACTATGACTTTATATTTTGTTATTTTTGGACAGTTGATTGGTAGTCGTATTGGGCAGATGAGTGGTTTTAGCTACATGCAATTTATTGTACCAGGCTTAATTATGATGTCATCATTAACGAATTCTTTTACTAATGTAGCATCATCTTTTTACAGTACAAAATTTGTTCGCAATGTAGAGGAATTATTAATTTCACCTACTTCAACTCACGTCATTATTTTAGGGTATATTTCTGGTGGCATTGCTCGAGGTTTATGCGTTGGGGGATTAGTTACTATCGTAGCATTATGTTTTGTTTCTTTTGATGTTTATTCATGGTCGATTGTATTTTGCACTTTAGTGATGACTACGGCTGTTTTTGCTTTGGGCGGTTTAATTAATGCTATTTTTGCTCGTTCTTTCGATGATATTAGCATTATTCCTACTTTTGTTTTAACACCTCTTACTTATTTAGGAGGTGTTTTTTATTCTATAAGTTTATTACCTACCTTTTGGCAATGGGTATCAAAACTTAATCCTATTGTTTATATGATTAATGGTTTTCGCTATGGATTTCTTGGGATTAGTGACGTTGGATTAATTTACACTTTTTGTGTTTTGAGTATTTTTATTATTGCTCTTTATAGCGTTGCTTACTATTTAATTAGTCATGGAGTAGGCTTGAAAAGTTAAAACTTGTTGAAAAATCACCGCACTTTAAAAGTGCGGTGATTTCTAGCAATAAATATTGAGGTTATAGTACTTTCACAATACTTTCACAAAGATAATTAATATTATCTTCCGTGATTCCAGCAACGTTAATCCGTCCAGAGCGTACAGCATAGACAGCAAATTCATTTTTTAAGCGATCTACTTGTTCTGGAGTTAAGCCACTAAATGAAAACATACCATTTTGTTGAATGATAAAGTCAAAGTCTTGTTTTGCACCATATTGCTTTAATAATTCAACAAAAAGATGACGCATTTTTTTAATACGTTCACGCATTTCAGTTAATTCTGCTATCCATTCTGTCTTTAACTTATCATCAGAAAGTACTAATGCTACTGTCGCTGCACCATGTGATGCAGGATTTGAGTAAAGCGTGCGTACAATAGATTTTACTTGTGTTAATGCGGTTGCAGCAATAGCTTCACTTTCAGCTACTAAAGTAAAAGCACCAGCGCGTTCCTTGTATAAGCCGAAGTTTTTAGAATAAGAGCTAGCAATCAATAATTCTTTATGATTAGCAGCAAAAGTGCGTAAGCCTATCGCATCTTCATCTAAACCATTAGCAAGCCCTTGATAGGCAAAATCAAATAATGGTAACCAGCCTTTTTGTGCAGACATTTGTGCTAGTTCTTGCCATTGTGCAGGAGTAAGATCAATTCCCGTTGGATTGTGACAGCATCCATGTAATAGCACAACATCGCCTTCACTGGCATTATTGAGATCTTCTATCAAATTATCCCAATCCAAAGCCTTACGTTCAGCATCGTAGTAGCGATATTCACGAATAGTAATTCCTACAGCATTGAAAATAGCATTATGATTAGGCCAAGTCGGCGTGCTAATCCATACATTTTGAGCCTTAGTTTGACGCTTGATAAATTCAGCTGCAATTCTTAATGCACCTGTACCACCTAAACTTTGAACTGTTTTTGCTCGTTTTTTCGTAATAACTTCGGATTCTTGACCAAATAAAAGTATCTGAGTTAATTGATTGAAGTCTGCAATGCCATCAATTGTTAAATAATTTTTTGTCGTTTCTGTCGTAAACAAAAGCTTCTCTGCTTCTTTAACAGCTTTCATAATCGGAGTATTGCCTTTAGCGTCTTTGTAAACACCAATACCTAAATTAATTTTATTAGCTCGAGTTTCTGATTTGAAAGCTTCTCCCAATCCTAAAATTGGATCAGCTGGAGCCGCTTGAATGTTTTCAAACATAATGATTAGTCCTTATATAGTATGTTGTATTAACGTTATTTTTATTTCCAATGAATTATATTAACAAAATTTTGTTGAATATAAATTGTTTAATTAAAATCTGCTTGATTTTGTTTAAGTTAACTCAATTTTTCAATCACCCAATTTAACCCCGATTGATAATCAACAGGTAACATTTGACCTAATTGTTCTAATTGGTTTAGCAACACTTTTTTATTTGGATGTGATAAATTGATATGCCCAACTTTACGACCTTGACGAACTGTTTTACCATACCAATGTAATTGAACAAAGGGCAAACTAAGCCATTGACTATTATGTGCTGTGCCAATTAGATTGACCATAACACTTGGCATTATAGTTTGTAGCGGTGGAGTAGGGAGATCTAATAAAGCACGTAAATGTAATTCAAATTGACTAATTACACAACCTGATTGTGTCCAATGTCCACTATTATGTACACGAGGAGCTAGTTCATTAATAAGCAAGTTTTCGTTGATAACAAAGCATTCCATTGCCATGACCCCGACGTACTCTAATTTATGCATAATTTTTGACAGCATTTGTTCCGCTTTTTGTTGTAGTAATGAATTTAAATCAATATCAGTGACGCTGTAACGCAAAATGCCATCTTGCTGTAAATTATGAGTTATAGAATAAAATCGAGTATCACCATTTTTAAATCTTGCTCCGACTAGTGATATTTCATAATCAAAAGGAATAAATTTTTCTACAATAACATTATTAACCAGATCTTTAGTAATAATTTGTTGATTTTCTTTTGAAATAATCCATTGTCCACGTCCATCATACCCGCCTGTACGACGTTTTACTACGACTTTTTCACCAATTTGATCAAAAATATGTTGCCATTCACCTAAACTCTCTAAAGTACACCATGGTGAGGTAGACAAATTTAATTCATCAAGAAGCTTTTTTTGAGAGAATCGATCTGCTAGCAAACTAAATACATTACGATTAATAAACTGAGGATGATTTGCTAACATCTCTGTAAGTGGTGTTTTTTCCCAACGTTCAATTTCAGTGGTGATTATTGCGTCATCAGGAAGAACGAACAATGGTTCAGTAAATGCTAATGGTTGTACATCAATATCTAAAGGTGCACCTGCATAACGTAACATTTGCCCTAACTGACCATTACCCAAAACATAAATTGTAGGGTATAAAGTACTTTTTTGCATGTATAATCCTTTTTAATGTTGTGTTCAAATAATTATTCAATAATAAATAATAAGGAAAAGTGCGGTTATTTCTGATGTTCTTTTTTTAACATATCTTCTTCATTTAATTTTAACATTCTTGCAATAGCATTTAAGTAGCTGATTTCTAAGCTTTCTCTGCTTGTTGCTATCATTCCTTGATCGACTAGAAAACCATCGTTCACATCATATACCCAACCATGTAAAGATAATTTTTTATTTCGCTGCCAAGCTGATTTAACAATTGAGGAGCGTCCTAAGTTATAAACTTGCTCGACAACATTTAGTTTTGTCAGCATATCGGCTCGTTTTTCTGGCGACATTTTACCAAGTAAGTGACTATGTTTGAACCAAATATCACGAATATGCAATAGCCAATTATTGATTAATCCTAAATCTTGCTGTGACATTGCTGCTTTAATTCCACCGCAGTTAGTATGGCCACAAATTATTATATGCTCAATATCTAGCACATCAACAGCATATTGTACTACTGATAAACAGTTTAAATCAGTATGAATCACTTGATTTGCTACATTACGATGTACAAATAGATCACCAGGTCCTAAGTTAGTTAATTTCTCAGCTGGAACACGGCTATCAGAACAGCCAATCCATAAATAGCTTGGTGTTTGATGATCTGCTAGTTCTTGAAAATAATTGGAATTTTCCTCCTTCATGCGAGTTGCCCAACTATAGTTATTGGCAAAAAGTTGCTCAATTTTTTTCATTATTTACTGCTCCAATGTAGTTTGACAGGTCAGTATAACTGAAAAATAACTAAGGAGGAAATAGAAATCAATTGAGTAAAATCTATGTCATCTCTGTGATAATTATATCTTCAGCTATATCTTAGAATTACAGAATGGATTAACATGATGATAGTATAAAACATGCGAATTTTCTGAACATTTAAGTAAACTTGGACTTATTTAGCTTTTGGTAACTCCCAATTGAATTTAAGTGCTAAAGCTCTAAGAAAGAAAATAATAGTTCCTCCAAGAATAGCAGCCAAGTTTTGATTGTATTTTTGTATTAAAGTAAATGCAATAACACCAATTAAAGAGGCTGTGGCATAAACATTTTTTTGAAAAATTATAGGATTTCTGCTCGCAAAAACATCTCTCATAACACCGCCACCTACACCTGTAGTCGTTCCAACAAAAATAATTAAAAACATATTTCCACTAGAAACTCCAGCTAAAGCACCTACTATTGTAAATACGGCAAGACCAAGGGCGTCAATAAAGGAATAAAATCGATTATTAATATTAAAAATTTTTTTATCATCTAGCAAAAAAGTTAAAAAAGATATTATTAAAGCTACGGTAATATAAATCGGTTGCTGAAAAGCAGCTGGTGGTGTTATGCCTAAAATAATATCTCGTATAATACCTCCCCCTACGGCTGTAGTAACGCCTAGTATACAAATTCCCAATAAATCCATTTTTTCCTGAATTGCAACTTTAGCACCTGAAACAGCGAATGCTACGGTGCCTATTAATTCCAGAAATATAACTATATTTATTTCCATTTATATTTACTCGTGTTAAAGAGAATGTTTATTTAACCAGTTTACCGCAGCTTGAGCCATTGTAGCAGGTCCAATTATGAGAGCTTCTTCATTAAAAACAACTTTAGGATGGTGCACTGCAAAGACATTTCCATCTTTATCAGGAAGTGGACAAGATACAAAGAAGTAACAAGATTCAGGTAATTCGCTTGCTATGTAAGCATAATCTTCTGATGCAAGTGCGGGTTCTATATATTTTATTTCGTAATTATCGCCTAAAACTTGTTCTGCTGATTCTTTTACAAGGGCTGACATAGCTGGTGTATTAGTAAGTGCAGGTGCATTTGCAACTACTTCATACTTAGTTTTTGCTCTAAATGCTTTTCCAATATGTTCTACTATTTCGGGAAGTCTTTCTGCTACAAGCTGAGCTGAATCACCATATAAAGATCTTGAAGTTCCCTCTATATATACTTTAGGTGGAATTATATTTATAGCACCACCTAGAGCATTAATATATCCCATAGAAATTGATGCCCCTCTGTTAGATGGCAATTCTCTTGATAAAATTGCATTTGCTCCATTAATTATTTGTGAAGCAACAAATACAGGATCAATTCCAGTATAAGGCAATGCTCCGTGAGCCCCTTTACCTTCAATTTCTATTTTAAAATTTAGTGCAGAGCAAAGAGCTTCTTGTTTATTTATTAATATTCCTAATTTTTCTCCACTAGGCCACATATGTATAGCCATACCAGCATCGGGCTTAGGATTTTCAAGTATGCCACTTTCTAGCATTAACTTGCCACCGTTTAGAGTTTCTTCAGCAGGTTGGAATAAAAATTTAATTTGTCCGTTTAATTTATCTTCATCTTCTTTTAGCATAATAAGGGCGACAAGTAATGATGTTGCGTGCATATCATGTCCACAAAGATGAGCACAATCTTTTTTAGAAGAAAATTCTAGACCAGCCTCTTCTAGCATTGGTATGGCATCCATATCAGCTCTAAGCAGTAAAGTTTTACCTTTTTTTGCATCGCCTAATGTTCCTACGATTGCATCTGTATCGCCTAAATGACTGTAAGAAATATTATGTTCATCCAGTTTCTGTTTAATTAATTTTATTGTTTGTGGCAACTTAAAACCTATTTCAGGATTTTCATGTATTTGTCTTCTTACTGCTTGTGCTTCATTAAAAAATCTTTTTGCTTTTTCTAAATAAGACATATTATCCTCTTTGAGTATTTAATGTACGCAACCGTATTATATAGTAACTCAATAAATTAAATAAAGAATTTTACATTTAGAATAAAATTCTTTTTAAAAGAAGAATTAAAGTGTTGCTTGTTTCATTTTTTTTACAAAAATTGCTAATTCTTTTAGGCAGTTAACGTGATTATTTAAATTATCTTCAATGATTTTTACCGTAGCAGAACCTGAAATTGCACCTTTAGCACCTAATCGAATAGCATTTTTTACTTGTTCTGTCGTTGATATTCCAAAGCCTTGCAAAATTGGAGGAGCATTAAGTGCGGTGAGTTTTTCGATTAAATGATCTAAATTAGTCGCACAATGTTGATTTTCTGCTCCTGTAATTCCTGAACGAGAGACTAAATAAGTATAGCCTTTACTATATTGTGCAACATTTTGAATAGTTTCATCACTTGCATTTGGTGGGCAAATAAACACTGGTTGGATATGATACTTTTGTGCAGCTTGAATATAAGGTTGAGCAGCAAATAAAGGAATATCTGCAACTAGTACAGCATCGACACCTACCTCTGCACATTGTCGATAAAAATTATTTAATCCTTGAGCATAAATTAAATTGGCACATAATAACAATCCAATTGGAATATTAGGATATTTTGACCGCACTTTTTTAACCAATTCAAAGCTTTCTTTTGTACTACAGTTTGCGTTTAAGGCTCGATTGTTTGCAGCTTGGATCACAGGTCCATCGAGCATGGGATCAGAAAAAGGGAAACCTAATTCTAAGGCGTCTGCTCCATTTTCTATAAGCGTACAAATAATATCGAAAGAACGGTCAAAATCAGGATCGCATAGCGTAACGAAAGGTACAAAACAACCTTGTTGTTTTTCTGCTAGCTGCGTAAATAATTGATTAAATCTTGTTTTCATTAAAATTTCCCCTGAGTTGTTAAAATATCATTTACTGTAAAAATGTCTTTATCGCCACGTCCTGACAGATTTACAACTAACAGTTGTTCTTGATTGGGATTTTCTTTGATCATTTTTAATGCAAACGCGACAGCATGCGAGCTTTCCAAAGCAGGAATTATACCTTCATGTTGAGCCAATTGCTGGAAAGCATCAAGAGCTTCATCATCTGTGATACTTTCATATTCAGCTCGTCCACAAGCATTAAGGTAAGCATGTTGAGGACCAACAGAAGGGAAATCAAGTCCAGCTGAAATACTATAAGATTCTTCAATTTGTCCATCTTCTGTTTGCATGAGCGGTGATTTCATACCAAAATAAATGCCAACTGAACCATGTTTTAACGGAGCTCCATGTTGTCCTGTTTTGATCCCTTTTCCTGCTGGTTCAACACCAATCAAACGAACAGATTTTTCTTCAATAAAATCTGTAAACATTCCAATTGCGTTTGATCCTCCACCTACAGCCGCTATCACTGCGTCGGGTAAACGTCCTTCTTTTTCAAAAAGTTGACGTTTAGTTTCTTCTCCTATCATTTTTTGAAATTCACGTACGATAGTTGGAAAAGGATGAGGACCAGCAGCGGTACCTAATAAATAATGCGTTGTTTCATAATTTGCAGCCCAATCACGCATAGCTTCACAACAGGCATCTTTTAGTGAACGAGAGCCTTTTTCTACAGCAATTACTTCAGCTCCCATTAGTCGCATTCGAAATACATTTGGTGATTGACGTTTAATGTCTTTTTCTCCCATATATATACGGCAAGGCATGCTCAGCATCGCACATGCTAATGCGGTTGCCACGCCATGTTGACCAGCCCCCGTTTCAGCAATAATACGAGTTTTTCCCATACGCTTAGCAAGTAGAATTTGCCCTAATACTTGATTAGTTTTATGTGCTCCGCCATGTAGTAAATCTTCACGTTTTAAATAGAGTTTAGTTTTAGTCCCTTTAGTGAGATTACGACATAATGTTAAAGCTGTTGGGCGACCTGCATAATTTTTTAATAGATCCTGAAATTCTCTCTGAAATTCAAGATCCTGCTGTGCTTCGACAAAAGCCTTTTCTAATTGTTGTAATACTGGAACCAGAATTTCAGGTACGTACATACCACCAAACTCACCAAAATAAGGATTTAATAAAGTATCTGACATAATTGCTCCTTTATTTTATTAGTTATCTAATATTTTAGAAAAAATATCGTTCAATTTTTTTTCGTCTTTTACACCGACATTACTTTCAACGCCTGAGTTAAGATCAAGTCCTAAACATGCTTGATTGAGTGCAATATCAATGTTTTCTAAATTTAGGCCTCCAGCTAGCATGACTTTAGTCTTTAATTTAGTAGGAATTAGCGACCAATCGAAAGTTAGCCCTGTGCCACCTTGTTGGTGTTTAGTTTTAGTATCAAATACATAGCGATCTATCATTAAATTTTTTTCAATTTGTACCGCACTTTTATCATCATTTTGCACTGAAATAGTTTTCCAGATTTGGCAGGTTGGCGGTAGCTGTTGACGAAGTGAGGTAATAAATTCAGCACTTTCGGAACCATGTAACTGTATTGCAAAAAGCTTTAATTGAGTAGCTATTTTAACAATAAATTCAATTGGCTGATTTTGAAAAACGGCAACAAAACGTAAAGGAGCTTGAGTTACTAATTCTTGGGCTTGACGTAATGAAAGTTGACGTGGAGATGTTTCTGCAAAAATTAAACCACCATATAATGCACCTTTAGCATACGCTTTTCTAACATCTTGTGGACGAGTTAATCCACAGACTTTATTTTCGCCAAAAATAATTGCTCGTATTGAATTGTTCAGGTCGTAACTTTCCATCAAGCTACCGCCAATTAAAAAACCATGTACATACGTTTTTAACTGCTTAACTTCAGCGTGATGATAAATACCAGATTCACTAATAATAATACGATCTGATGGAATTTGGATAGCAAATGGAGGAGTACGATCTAAATTCACTGACATATCACGCAAATCACGATTATTAATCCCAATCACTTTAGCATTTAAAGCAATAGCTCGTTGTAATTCTGTTTGATTAGATATTTCTGTTAACACCCCCATATTAAGAGAATGTGCTAAATCCGCAAGCTGGCGATAAGTGTTATCATCAATAACAGATAGCATGAGTAAAATAGCATCAGCTTTATATAAACGGGCTAAATAAATTTGATATTTACTAACGATGAAATCTTTGCATAAAATTGGCTGCGTGACAATGTCACGAACTTGAGAAATATAAGAAAAATCTCCCTGAAAATATTTTTCGTCAGTTAGTACTGAAATGGCTGAAGCATAATTTTTATATACATTAGCAATGTTTGTTAAATCGAAATTTTCACGAATTAAACCTTTAGAAGGTGAAGCTTTTTTGCATTCTAAAATGAAAGCAGGACGTTTATGTGTACCTTTACTTAATGCTTGATAAAAAGAGCGGTCAGATTTTAGGATTTTTTGCTTAAATTTTTCGAGAGGAAAATCTCGCTCTTTTTGAGATAACCATTGCAATTTATCTTGCACAATTTTTTGTAAAATTGTTGGTTTTTCATTTAAGTTCAACATAGTTTTATTCCAAATAACTAAAAATTAGTACACAATTAATTTTTCTAATGTTTCAAAAGCTTTACCTGAATTAATCAGTTCAATGATCTGCATAGTATTTTGTTTTAGATCATCATGTCCAAATAATTTCATTAATAAAGCTGTATTCATCGCAACTGCTTGTACATGTGCTGTTTTTCCTTTTCCTTTTAAAAGTGCGGTAAGAATTTTAGCATTTTCATTAGGATCATCACCACGTAAGCTCTCAAGCGGTTGTGATTTTAAGCCAAAATCACGAGGGGAAAGGATATAACGTGCTATTTTTCCGTCACGGATTTCAGCGACATCTGTTTTACTATGGATAGCTACTTCATCTAGCCCTGCACCATGTACAACAATAGTATGTTTATGTCCCAAACGTGCTACTGTTTCCGCATAAGGTTGAATTAAATCTGCTGAATAAACGCCTAGAAGTTGATAGGGTGGACGAGCGGGATTGCATAGTGGTCCTAGAATATTGAATATAGTCCGTGTTTTTAATAGTTGGCGAACATATGCAACATGTTTAAATCCTGTATGATATTGTTGAGCCCATAAAAAACATAAATTAATTTCATCAAGTGCTTTACGAGCAGTGTTGGCATCCATATCAATTTTTATTCCTAGGGCATTTAATACATCACTTGAGCCACTTTTACTCGATACGCTACGATTACCATGTTTTGCTACTTTAAATCCTGCAGCCGCAGCGACAATTGCTGAAGCGGTAGAAATATTGATTGTATTAGCACCATCACCTCCTGTACCAACAATATCAGCAAATTCATAATTGGGCGATGGAAAAAACTCAGCATTTTCTAATGCTGCATAAACCGCACCAGTGATTTCTTTGGTAGTTTCTCCTCTTAATTTTAATGCGATTAGTGCCGCAGAAAGTTGTTCATTAAGTAATTCTCCGTTTATGATCGCAGTAAATAAATGTTTTGATTGTTGCTGAGTAAGAGGTTTACCTTCAAATAAATATAAAAGTAATTCGTTAATATCCATAATATTTCCTTGTTATTCTTAATTTGAACTAGTTAAAAGCAAAAAATAACTATTAAATCTAACGTGATAATAGCCATTCTATTGTATTTGCTAATAATTGATTTCCATGTACTGTTAAAATGCTTTCAGGATGAAATTGAAATCCACAAATTGGTAAAGAACGATGTCTTATTGCCATAACAATATTGTTATAGTCAGCATTTGCGATTAACTCATCAGGTAAGTCTATTCCCATTAGCGAGTGATAGCGAGCTACTGGCATTGGATTATTTAAATTTTTAAATGGTCCTTCGGCATCGTGGTTGATTGCAGAAACTTTGCCGTGCATTACTTCACCTGCATGGACAACTTTTCCACCGAAAGCTTGAATTATTGCTTGATGTCCTAAACAAATGCCAATCATTGGTATTTTATTTTTTAAACGCTGAATTAATGGTAGTAAAATTCCTGCTTGTTGTGGATCACCAGGACCTGGTGATAGTGCTAAAATACAATCAGGTAATGAAAGTGCGGTATGTTCTACTATATTTAAGTCACAATCGTTACGATAAATTTTTACTTGATGACCTAGAGTTCGGAATTGATCCACTAAATTGTAAGTAAAGGAATCAAAATTATCTAAAAAAATGATATTTGCCATAATGTTCTCTTACCCTTTACTGTTGATATAAGAAATTGCGTTAATTACTGCTTTGGCTTTGTGACGCGTTTCGTCAGCTTCCATTTGCGGATCAGAATCCAACACTTCACCGCAACCTGCTTGTATATAAGCAATGTCATTTTGTACAAAAGCAGAACGAATCACGATACAAGTGTCAAAATTTCCATCAGAAGATAAATATCCTACTGCACCACCATAACTATGGCGTTTCTGTTGTTCTAATTGATAGAGGAGTTGCATTGCTTTAACTTTTGGAGCACCAGTTAATGTCCCCATATTCATACAGGCTTGGTAAGCGTGTAATGCGTCTAATTCTGACTGCAGTTTGCCTACTACACGGGATACTAAATGCATGATATGTGAATAGCGATCTACTTGCATGAGGTTTTTGACATAGCGGCTACCACTTTCACAAACTCGAGCAATATCATTTCGAGCTAAATCCACTAACATTAAATGCTCTGCTAATTCTTTTTTATCTAGTCTAAGTTCTAATTCCAAGCGGGCATCAAGTTCAAGATCAATATTACCGTCTGAGTTAAATCCTCTTGGGCGAGATCCAGCAATAGGATAAATTTCTAATTGGCGATTAGCTGAATTAAATTTCAACGCACTTTCAGGCGATGCACAAAATAACGTGAAGTCTTCATCTTGCATGTATACCATGTACGGACTTGGATTAGTTTGTTTAAGACGACGATAACTAGATAAAGGATTTGGACACGGTATTGAAAAACGTCGTGATGGCACGATTTGAAATACATCACCCATATAAATATGCTGTTTTAATTGCTCAATAATTTTTTTAAATTGAGTATCATTTAAATTTTCATTGACAGTAGTTGGGGCTGGTTTAATAGTTAAGTGCGGTTCAATTTTCTGTAATTTTTTTTGAATCTCGAAAGCAGCCTGTTTTAAACATGGCAATTCTATAGGATCAAAGCAAAAAGTTTGTAGTTCAGTTTGTTGTTTTTGATGATCGATCACTAATAACTGTTCAGCTAAATAAAATACATAATCAGGACAATGTAATTCATCATCTTTTAACGGAATATTTTCCATTGGAATAAAATTTGTTACTAAATCATAACTAAACAATCCGCCAAGTAAAACAGGGATTTCACTTTCTGCATAAAGCCCAACTACACAGCGTAAACCATCAAAAACAGTAGGTGCTTGTAATTTGCTATCTTCATCTAAATTAGTTGATAGAGGTGCAAAGGCGACTTCAATATGATTATCATCTTCAGTGACTAGTTGAGAAATATTTTGCAATCGTTGTTTAATCAGAGGTAATGTCGCCTTTCCATTTGTAGATTGAGCAAAAAAACTGACATGGTTGTTATGACACACAATTTTAATTGCTGGGCTAATTAAAAGCAGACTCTTTAAACTATTTTTACTGCTGATTTCTGCTGATTCCAGCAAAAGGGAGTTTTTTTTATTTTGACAAACAGTAACAAAAATTGCTGTAGGATCATCATGATAAGGTATAGAATGCAGTAGGGTATGAACAAAAGCCATTAACTTATTTCCTTAAAAAAACTTTTGTACTATTAAACTAGTATATTATTATGTTGTCAAGGCTTATCTAATCTTTATTTTTAATCTTTAGTAAATTACTAGTTCATTATTTTTTGTTTTTTGCCAAAGTGTGACGCATTTCATAGAAATGAAATAAACATTTTGATATTCTAAATAAGAAAATATTCATTCTGAAATGCCTTGATGTCATTTATGCATATTTAAAATGCTTGTGATAGTACAGTTTGAGTATTGATTGTTAAATAGATTCTTACTGAAAAATAGGAGGAATTATTATGAATGTTGCAATAAAAGAGCGTTACTTGTTTTCAAAAGAGATTGCAAAAAAAGCAGGGGAGGCTGCTCTTAATTTTTATTTAAATAGGGATAAGCTTGAAATTGAATGCAAGAAAGGTGAGCAACAAGATTTAGTGAGTATTGCAGATAAAACTGTTGAAAATATCATTAAAGAAGCATTAAAAGAACGTTTTCCAGATGACGGTTTTTTAGGAGAAGAATCGGGAGCTGATCATTTAGAACAACAATTTTGTTGGGTAGTTGATCCAATTGATGGAACTAGTCCGTTTCTGTATGGTTTACATGCTTGGTGTATTTCTATAGCGGTTTTATATAAGCAAGAAATCGTTTCAGGTGTGGTATTTGATGTTCAACATAATGAGCTTTTCCATGCTATGAAAGGACAGGGAGCTTTTCTAAATGATAAACCTATATCAACTGCAAGTGCGGTTTCTTTAAAAGAAGGTTTAATGGGATTAGGTGTTTCTCATCGTGTTCACCCAAGTACATTCACTCCAATTATGCACCAAATATTACTTGATGGTGGAATGTTTATTCGTAATGGTTCTGGAGCCTTGATGCTTGCTTATGTCGCTGCTGGACGTTTAATAGGTTATTTTGAGCCACATATTAATGCTTGGGATACTTTTGCTGCCATATTGTTGATAAATGAAGCGGGTGGAAAAACGAATAATTTCATGGAAAACGATGGATTGCTAAAAGGAAATTATATTTTAGCCACTTCTTCAGAAGAACTTTTTAATACATTAAGTCATATGAGAGATTCTTTCTCTTAAATTTACGTATCTAATTGAAAAATTAGATGAAAACACAGTTTACAATAAAAGGAAGAATATCGAATAGTAGAAAAGTCAAAGGTTTTTAGTTTTTATCGTGTTACAGTCAATCGTTATTGGCAGCATTCTTTTTAATTTAAAGCCAAACTGTAGTTTCAAAGTTGGTTAATTATATCAAAGTATTTATGTAGAAAGGAGCTTTATTATGTCTATCTTAACTTTCTTTAAAGCAAGCCCAGCTATCCCTTTGGGGAATTACACAGAAAAAATGTTCAAAAGTACTAGAATGAAGAACTTTTGGGCATTTTCTTTTGCTTATGCACTCTACTATGTTTGTCGTTTATCATTCAACGTAGCGAAACCAGCACTAGTAAATAATAACCTACTGACTGCAACAGAAATAGGCGTAATTGGTTCAGCTGTATTTATCACTTATGCTGTTGGCAAATTTGTAAATAGTGCAGTTGCAGATCACTCAAATGTTGTTCGTTTTTTATCTGTAGGACTGTTTTTTTCTGCATTATGTAATTTTGCAACAGGAATGACTACTAGTGCAATTGCATTAACGATCATCTGGGCATTTAATGGTTGGGTGCAATCAATGGGGGTTGGACCTTGTGTAGTTGCTTTGTCACGCTGGTATGAAGATAAAGAACGTGGATCTTACTATGGGTTTTGGTCAGTTGCACATAACGTAGGGGAAGGGATTACATTTGTAGTTACTGCGGCGATTATTACTGCTTTTGGTTGGCGTGCAGGTTTTAGTTTCGCTGGTGTAATGGGATTATTAGGTGTTCTTGTTGCAGTAATGTTTATGAAAGATTCCCCAGCAGCTTGTGGGTTTAAACCTATCATAAAAACTGAGACAAAAACTGAAGAATTAGATAACAAAGAAGTACTAAAACATCAATGGGCAGTAGTAAAAAATCCAGCGATTTGGATTTTGGCATTAGCTTCTTGCTGTATGTATATTGCACGTTATGGCGTAAATAGTTGGGGAGTGTTCTTCTTAGAAAATGGTAAAGGATACACCACACTTGAAGCTGCATCTATCATTAGTGTAAATAGTATTGTTGGTATTTTAGGCACAATTGCATCTGGTTGGTTATCTGATCATTTCTTACACGGAAAACGTAACATGATGACGATAGGTGTGAGCTTAATTAATACAATATCTCTTGCTGCATTTCTTTTTGCTCCAAATGGAAATACATGGTTTTCTATCATTGCTTTATCTGTATTTGGTATTACATTAGGTATTCAGCTTTGTTTCCTAGGCGGTTTGCTTGCTACTGATATTTCTCATAAATCAGCTTCTGGAATTGCATTAGGTATGATGGGGGTATTTGGCTATGCTGGTGCCGCATTAGGTGAATTTTTAACTGGTTTTATGATCGATAAAACTACAGTAATTAATGAAGCTGGACAAAAAATTTACGATTTTGAAAGTCTATCTTATTTTTGGATAGCAGCAGATGTGTTCTCTGTCATGGCTTCCATATTATTTGCTATCATTGTGTATTATCAAAGTAAGAAAAATAAAGCTAGTATAGTTTAGATTCAAATTATTCCACAAAAAATAGTGCGGTGCGTTTTTATCGAATTTAGAAAAAATCTTTAAAATGCACCGCACTTTGTGTTCCCATATCCATATCATTAATGACAAATCCAATAAGATCTTTAAAAAACTTAACCACTTCAAAACATACACGAGATTTCAACAACGTGGTACAATTCGAAAAAATTTTATGGATACAAAAAAACAATGACAACTTTACTAGCTCTAGATACATCTACAGAGTCTTGTTCTGTAGCGTTATTATATAAAGGCGAAATAACCGCTTTACAAGAATTGGCACAGCGTAATCACACTAAGCGTATTTTACCGATGATCGATGAAATTCTACAACAATCAGCGATTGGCTTAAATCAAGTTGATGCCTTAGTGTTTGGTCGAGGACCAGGCAGCTTTACTGGTGTTCGTGTTGGTGTGGGCATTGCACAAGGTTTAGCTTTTGGGGCAGATTTACCAACAATACCTATTTCAAACTTAACTGCAATGGCACAGCAACTTTATTCTCGTGACAATGTCACAGATGTAATCTGTGCTATTGATGCAAGAATGAACGAAGTTTATTTTAGTGCTTTGCAAGGAGAAAAAATACAGATTGAAAATCAATCGTTTTTACAGTGGAATGAAATCATAAATGAGCAGGTTTGTTCTCCTGAAAAGTTATTAAATCAACTTAATGATAAACAAAAAAAATGGGATAGAGTGGGTACTGGTTGGAATGCTTATTCTCAATTTATTGTAGAAGGGTTAACTAATAATACAGGTATTGAGCTACCTTCAGCACAATTTATGTTAAGCCTTGCTCTACCCAAATTTTTACAAAAAGAGTGGATAAGTGCGGTAGAAATTGAACCAATTTATTTGCGAAATGAAGTTACATGGAAAAAATTGCCTAATCGTACCTAAAAGTTCAAACAAAATAGGGTAAAGTGCGGTCAAATGTAATAGGGAATCTCAAATTTTGGAGGTTATATGAAAAAATTTACGTTAATAACAATTTGTTGTGTTTTTTTGACCGCCTGTATTTCTATACCGCCAGGTTTACAAACAGAAAATGTGGATATTCAGGCACTAACTCAAATTAACGCAGAAGATTATACTTGTGGTTGCAAAAAAGTGCGGTTAGGTGGACAAATTATTTCTGCTGTAGCCTTAAAAAAACAAACAAAATTAGAAATTTTAAGTTTTCCAATTAGTAAATATTCAGCGAAACCAAATTTAGAAAAACAATCCGATGGTCGTTTTATCGCTTATTTAGAAGGATTCGTTGATCCAAAAGTATTGCAAGATCAATATATTACTGTAGTGGGTAAATTAATTTTGCAAGAAAAAGGCAATATTGATCAAGCTGAATATACTTATCCTGTAGTGCAAGTAGAAAACTATAAACGTTGGAATGTTTCACTTGAATATTATGATCCAAATGATTGGGAAGGCTCCCCTTTGTTTCGCCGTTCAATGTTTAACATTTACGCTGACTCAATCTGGAAACCTCTTATTAAAATACATTACCAACTGCATTAAATTTGAATAATCTTGTAATTAAATGTTAAAATTCGGCAATTTCCGAAAAGTGATAAGGATAAATAATGGAAAAACCGTGGTTTAAAAATTACCCCGAAGGGGCACCGTTTGAATTAGATACTTCAAAATATGAAAATATTTTGGATATGTTTGATAAAGCAATTCGTGAACACCCTGACCGAGCAGCATATGTTAATATGGGGCAAGTTTTGACATTTCGTAAGTTGGAAGAGCGTAGCCGTGCTTTTGCAGCCTATTTACAAAATGTATTAAAATTACAGGTAGGAGATCCTGTAGCATTAATGATGCCGAATTTATTACAATATCCTATTGCACTTTTTGGTATTCTACGAGCGGGGTTAACTATAGTTAATGTCAATCCACTTTATACTCCTCGTGAGCTAGAACATCAACTAAAAGACAGTGGTGCAAAAGCGATTGTTGTCGTATCAAATTTTGCCTCAACGTTGGAGAAAGTTGTTTTTAATACTAAAGTTAAGCACGTTATTTTAACTAGAATGGGCGATCAACTTTCTTTTGGTAAACGCACTTTAGTGAATTTTGTAGTTAAATATATCAAAAAGCTAGTGCCAAAATACAAATTACCGCATGCAGTGACTTTTCGAGAAGTATTAGCAATAGGTAAATATCGTCAATATGTGCGTCCTAGTGTATCTCGTGATTCTATTGCATTTTTGCAGTATACAGGAGGAACAACAGGTGTTGCAAAAGGAGCGATGCTTTCTCATGGAAATATTATTGCTAACGTTTTTCAAACAAAATGGATTGCAGAACCTTTTGTAGGAGATTGCAGCCGTGAACGTACAGCAGTGTTAGCCTTGCCTCTATATCATGTGTTTGCCTTAACTGTAAATTGTTTATTGTTTATTGAATTAGGTATAACTGGATTGTTGATTACAAATCCTCGAGATATAGATAGCTTTGTGAAAGAAATTAAAAAATATTCATTTGTGGCTATTACTGGAGTGAATACTTTATTTAATGCTTTATTAAATAATGAAAATTTCAAAGAAGTTGATTTTTCATCGTTAAAATTATCTGTGGGTGGGGGAATGTCTATTCAGCAATCTGTTGCAACTCGTTGGCATGAAATGACAGGTTGTAATATTATTGAAGGCTATGGTATGACAGAATGCTCCCCGTTAATTGCTGCTTGTCCAGTAAATATCACTAAACACGATGGTTCAATAGGTGTACCTGTACCAAATACTGATGTAAAAATTGTTCGTGATGATGGTTCAGAAGCTGAACTAGGTGAAGCAGGTGAATTATGGGTAAAAGGTGAACAAGTAATGCAAGGTTATTGGCAAAGACCTGAAGCCACTGCAGAAGTAATAAAAGATGGCTGGTTAGCGACAGGGGACATTGTGGTGATGGATCAGAATTATACGCTCCGCATTGTAGATCGTAAAAAAGATATGATTATAGTATCGGGTTTTAATGTTTATCCAAATGAAATTGAAGATGTCGTAATGTTAAACTACAAAGTATCTGAAGTCGCTGCGATTGGTGTCCCTCATGAAATTTCAGGAGAAACAATTAAAATTTTTGTTGTGAAAAAAGATGAAAGTTTGACTAAAGATGAGATTCGTCAACATTGTCGACAATACTTAACAGGATATAAGGTACCAAAAGAGATTGAGTTTCGTGAGGAGTTACCAAAATCCAATGTAGGTAAAATTCTCCGTCAAGTTTTACGCGATGAAGAAATTGCAAAACGTTCTGCCAATTAATAAAGCTAAGTATTTTAATTAAGGGCAAAATAAATTGCCCTTAATTTTTAATTTGATAATTTATTTTATGTCAAAACAGCAAAAAGAATTACAAAATTTACCGCACTTTGAAGTAATAGATTCAAATCAGCAATTAGTAAAAGCTTGTCAACAACTTTCGCAAAAAGATGCAATTGCATTAGATACTGAATTTGTACGAGAACGTACTTATTTTCCTAAATTAGGGTTAATTCAGCTTTATGGAGGAGAGAACGTTTATTTAATTGATCCCCTTAAACTTGATGATTTTTCGCCTTTTATTGACTTACTTAAAAATAAAAATGTAATCAAAGTATTGCATTCTTGCAGTGAGGATCTGGATGTTTTTCAACATTATTTTAAGCAAATGCCAAGACCAATCTTTGATACACAGATTGCAACTGCATTTTTAGGATTAGGACAATCAATGGGATTAGCAAATTTACTTAAGTATTATTTTTCTATTGATATTGATAAAGGAGCAACTCGTACTAATTGGTTGAAACGTCCACTAAGCCAATTTCAATTAAATTATGCTGCAGCAGATGTATGGTATTTGTTGCCCTTGTATCAACGAATTATGCAAGACTTGTTACAGACACCATGGAAAAGAGCGGTGGATTTTGATAGTCAATTAATGATAGAAAAGAAATTAACAATACAAAATCCTGATACAGCTTATTTGTCTATAAGTAATGCATGGCGATTGGATCAAGCTGCACTAATGCGATTAAAATTATTAGCTAAATGGCGATTTGAACAAGCTATTAAATGCAATTTACCATTGAACTTCGTTGTACGTGAGGCAAATTTATGGAAAGTGGCAAATGAAAATCCAACGCATACTAGTACACTTCTTGAGCTTGGTTTTTCTGTACAAGAAGTTCGCCGTTATGGGAAAAAAATCTTACAGCTTTTACATCAAGCAACGAATTGTGATGAGAAATATTTTCCACCTTTAGTGATTAATGTAAGCAAGCTACCTTACTTTTCGAAAATTGAATGTAAGCTACACCAAAAACTTAAAGAGCTTTGCCCTAAAAATTTGAATCATGAACTATTAGCCAGCCGACGAAGTTTAAATAATTTTATTAAATGGATATTAATTAAACAAGAAGATCCTAATTTTCTTCCTGATTTACTCCGTGATTGGCGAAAACCTTATGGTTTAAAATTACTTGATTATTTTCATGCATTAAAACAAGAATTAGAAGAATGCCATTAGCACAATACCGCACTATTAAAGTTAGAGAAAGTGCGGTGTTGATTATTGTTAAATTGGAATTGATGAAAAGAATACTAGTAATATAGGTGGTAAAATATTCGTAATGAACCCAAAACTAATAGCTAAAGGAACAACCTCAATGCCACCTGAGCGTTGAATAATTGGTAATGTACAATCTAAGGCAGTTGCTCCTGTAATGCCTACAGCAGTAGAACGATAATTAGTCATAAAAAATGGGATAATAAACAAACTTACAATTTCTCTTGAAAGATCATTAAAAAATGCGATACTACCGAACGCAGCCCCCCAAGCATTATTAATTGTAACACTAGAAAGAGAATACCAACCGAATCCAGAAGCAATAGCTAAGCCTTGTGTTATTGGGAGTGCTAAAATATAAGCAGCGATAACGCCACCAACTAGTGAAGTTATGGTAAAAATTAACCCAGTATGAATTCCCCGTTTGTTCAAAAAAACTTCTCGTATTCCAATACCGTTATTACGCAATTGTAAACCAACAAAAAAGATTAAAATAATCAATGCATAAGTACTTGTACCAAAAGGAAGTGCGATCCAATTTTTACTAAAAAATCCAATTAAAAAACCAATAATAACCATTGAACAGAGTTTGGCACTGTCTAAAAGAGATTTCCAGCGAGAGGGTATATCTGTCTTTGACCGTTTTAATGGAGCAGGATAAAATTTATCGTAACTAATTAATCCAATCATATTTAGCCCTTGCGTACATACTGCAAAAGTGAGAGCTGAAATACCAATAATTGGCAACTGGGTAGCTAAGTTTTCTAGTTGACCAAGGGCAAATCCCATTAAAAATAAAATGATATAAAGTAAAATCATCATTGAATAGTTGATCCAATGTAACAGGGTAGTATTTTTCGTTTTGATTAAATAACCTAAAAACATAGGGGCTAATATAATCAACAAACCGTTAAGCATGATATTTTCCTTTTTATATGAGATAAAAAAGGAAAGTGCGGTACTTTCCTTTTAAATTTTTAAACCACATTTAATTAATAGAATAATAGCCCCCCATTGAGCTATAAACTGCATTTTCACTTTGAATTAAGTTATATTTAGCATCCAAGATTGCTAATTCAGATCGTTTTTCCATATTTGCCGCATTAAGCCAATCTTTAAGCTCTGCAATTCCTGCATTATAACGATTTCTATAATATTGAGTAATACGCATATTGTAATTATGAGTTTGTTTTAGATTAGCTAAATTTTGCTGTGCTTGAGTATAGGCAAAATAGTTTTTATCAATATCGTTTAATGCACTAGTAATACTTTGCTCAAAAGTTGCAAGTGCTACAGAATAATTTGCTTCGGAAATTTTAACATTCCATTTTACAGTATTCCAACTTAGGAACGGTAAATTGACTTTTATTAAACCACTTGCAATAGGTGCTTCAAAAGTATTGTCAACTTTATTTCCTTTTGAACTCAAGCCAGCTGCCAGCGTAATACTTGGAAACCAACTTTTCTGCATTGCTTTCGCATTTTTAAATGCTGAGTTTAAACGGTATTGCATCGCCTTGACATCAGGACGATTAGCGATTGTTGAAAATGGGACATTCAAGTTTATCCCCACATTTTTAACGCTAAGAATTTTAGGATAATTGATATTTAACGCATCATTAGGTTTAAGATTAAGTAAGTCTCGCAACATTGTTTCAGCGACTTTTCGTTGGGTTTGATAACCAATTAACATATTACGAGCGGTTAAAACAGCTTGTTGTGCCTGATCCGTGCTTGCACTATCAGCAAGTCCGAGATTCAATTTATTATGCATGATATGATTAATTTTCGAATAATATTTAATCGTTTGTTCAGTTACTTTAATAGCATCATTTAAGTAAGCAAGACGATAATAAACTGTAACGATAGAATTTATTAAAGAAATTCGAGCGGCTTCTAAATCTTTAGCTGTTGCTGCATGAGTCCACTCTGCAGCTGAGGCTGAATCAGCTAAATTTCGCCACAGGTCTAGCGTATAGCTCACATTTAAAGATCCCTCATGAATAGTCAATGAATTTCCGCCAATGTGAATATTTTTACTCGCCGATGATCCTAGCACACCAGTAAAATTAGGGACTAATGCAGCACCTAGTAAATTTGCCTTATACAAAGCGATATTCACTGCAATAGCTGCTTTTGCTAGGTCTTTATTATTCGCTAATCCCTTTTCAACTAATTGGTTAAGCTGAGAATCTTGATAAAGTGTCCACCAGTTTTCTTGAATTTTATATTGTTTTGTAAGTTCTTCATATTGTTGGAAATCCGCTTGAGATGCCTGATAAGAATGATCAATATTAGCACAACTTACCAATAGAATTGATGTTGCTATGGCAAAAGAAATTTTTGAAACCTTCAGCATAATTATGTCCTTAAGTGTATTACAAAGTGCAGTAAATATAACCACTTCATCTTTATATAACAGCTTTGCAAATTGTAGCAAAAAATCTGTTTTTGTCTATTTAACTGTAATCTGAGTAATTGTATGTTACAACTAAATGAATGTTCGTTCATTTGATAAAAAATTTTATCATGAATTTATTCAAAATCAACCGCACTTTTGTGTGGTTTCTTTGTATTATCAAAGCAAACAAGGTAGAATAGAAAAATTTTTACAATATGACTAAGATAAAATTTAAGATTTGAGGCTAGAATGAGTGAAATTGATATAGCAGAAAGTACGGAGCATCGTCCAAATAATTTTATTCGCCAAATTATTGATCAAGATTTGGCTAGCGGTAAACATAATAATGTATATACTCGCTTTCCTCCTGAACCTAATGGCTATTTACATATCGGACACGCAAAATCAATTTGTTTAAATTTTGGTATTGCTGAAGATTACAATGGTTTGTGTAACTTGCGTTTTGACGACACCAATCCCGTTAAGGAGGATGTAGAGTATGTCGAATCAATCAAACAAGATGTTGAATGGTTAGGTTTTCACTGGCAGGGACAACCTCGTTATGCTTCTGATTATTTCGAACAACTTTATAGTTATGCAATAGAGTTAATTAAAAAAGGTCTAGCTTATGTTGATGAATTATCACCAGATGAAATTCGTGAATATCGAGGTACATTAACGACAGCAGGTAAAAATAGCCCTTATCGTGACCGCACTATTGAAGAAAATTTGAAACTATTTGAAAAAATGAAAAATGGTGAATTTGCAGAAGGTGCTGCTTGCTTGCGAGCTAAAATTGACATGGCATCTCCGTTTATGGTCATGCGAGATCCTGTCATTTATCGGATTAAATTTGCAACTCATCATCAGACTGGTGATAAATGGTGTATTTATCCAATGTATGATTTTACTCATTGCATTTCTGATGCGATTGAAAGAATTACTCATTCTTTATGTACGTTGGAATTTCAAGACAATCGTCGTTTATATGATTGGGTATTAGAAAATATTTCAATTGAACGACCACTACCAAATCAATATGAATTTTCACGTTTGAATTTAGAATATACTCTCACTTCAAAACGTAAGTTATTGAAATTAGTTCAAGACGGTATTGTAGACGGTTGGAATGATCCTAGAATGCCAACGATTTCAGGCTTGCGTCGTCGTGGTTATACGCCAGCTTCTCTACGGGAATTTTGTCGTCGTATTGGCGTAACTAAGCAAGATAATGTAGTAGAATACAGTGCATTAGAAAGCTGTATTCGTGATGATTTAAACAACAATGCTCCGCGAGCAATGGCTGTATTAAATCCGCTGCGAGTAGTTATTGAAAATTTACAAAATAGTGAAATTTTAACCGCACCTAATCATCCAAATCGAGAAGAATTAGGTCATCGGCAAATTCCTTTTGGACGAGAAATTTATATTGATCAAGCGGATTTCCGTGAAGAGGCAAATAAACAATATAAACGCCTTGTATTAGGTAAGGAAGTGCGACTACGTAACGCTTATGTAATCAAAGCTGAACGTGTAGAAAAAGATGAGGATGGCAATATTATTTGTGTATATTGCACTTATGATCCACAAACTCTAGGAAAAAATCCAGCAGATGGTCGTAAAGTAAAAGGTGTGATTCATTGGGTATCTGCAACAGATAATTTACCAGCAGAATTTCGACTTTATGATCGCTTATTTTTAGTCGCAAATCCAAGTATGGCAGAAAATATTGACGAAGTATTAAATCCTAATTCCTTGGTAATCAAACAAGGTTTTGTTGAAAAAAGTCTACAAAATGCAGTAGTGGAAAAATCCTATCAATTTGAAAGAGAAGGGTATTTCTGTGCTGACAGTAAAGATAGTAGGGAAGATCACCTAGTTTTTAATTTAACAGTAACTTTAAAAGAAGGTTTTTAATCCATTAAACTTAACGTGTAGTAAAAATTAAAAAATTTACCGCACTTTGTTAGCTATTAATGACTATTTCTATAGGATAGAGCCGTAACGTTATGCAATTAAGTACAAATTTTTGGCAAACAAAATCACTTACTGAAATGAATGAAACTGAGTGGGAAGCACTTTGTGATGGCTGTGGAAAATGCTGTTACCGAAAATTTATTGAAGGACGAGGTAAAAAACAACGACTTTATTTTACTCGAATTGCTTGCAATTTACTGGATTTAGAAACGGGAAAGTGTCGTAATTACTCTCAACGATTTAAATTAGAATCTGATTGCACTAAATTGACGATAAGAAATTTAGCTGATTTTAAATGGCTACCAAAAACTTGTGCTTATCGTCTATTATATGAAAATAAACCTCTTTTTGATTGGCATCCATTGATTTCAGGGAACTTTAATAGTGTTAAGCAAGCTGGAATTTTAATTGATAATGGCATTCACGAAGATGATGTTATAGATTGGTTTGATTTTATTATTGAGTGAATAAGTTGTAGTTAGTTAAAATTGAAGATAGAAGTGCGGTTAAATTTTAAAAAATTAACCGCACTTTTTTGTTATTTCTCATTTCTATTAGTTTTCTTATTTTTATACCATTTCCAAAATAAAAATAACGCAAGTAATGCAACAAAAATATAAATGATAAATTGCCCCTTTTGAACTTGCGTATGAAGCCAATCTAAATTGCTTGCACCGAAATAGCCTAAGTAAATCCAAATAGGGACAGAAATAATGGCTGCAAAAAAATCAATTAATAAAAAACGAATAAAACTAACTCGTCGAGTAATTCCAGAAACCATGTAAATTGGTGCACGTAAACCAGGTAAAAATCGAGCAGTAAATAAAACTCTGTTGCCGTATTTATCAAATTGCGTTCTTACCATTCTCAATCGTTTTAGAGTTAAAATTTTTCGCATTGGACGAAAACGAAGAATTTTTATACCATAAATACGCCCTAGCCAATACATAGTGCTATCACCAATTAATACACCGAGCATACTGATAACAAGCATGATATGAGGGTTGGTATAGCCTAAACCAGAAATAACTCCACCAGAAACTAAAGTAATATCTTCAGGAATAGGAACACCGAAACCACAGATGATCAATACAAAGAGAACAGCAAAATAACCAAAATCAGTAAAAAAACGAATTAATAACTCCATTTAAGTCCTATATTAATATCTTGAAAATAATCACAATAACCCTTATTTTATCTAGTTTTATATAAATATCTATAAAAACTTGTTATTTATGAATTTTGTTTGATTTAATACAATAAATTTATTATAATTCCGCTCCTCAATCTTGTTCGAGTTTGGGAACTAGTTTTGTGAAACCGCTGGGTCGCCTGTGGTTTTTGATTGTAAATTTAATAAAGAGAATTTTAAAATGACATTTAAATTTAATGCTGAGATTCGTTCATCGCAAGGTAAGGGTGCGAGCCGCCGCCTGCGTCACAATGGTCAAATTCCTGCTATTGTATACGGTGGTTCAGAAGCTCCTGTTTCCATCGTATTAAATCATGATGATTTAAATAATGCTCAAATACATGAGAATTTTTATAATGATGTAATTACGTTGGTGATTGATGGTAAAGAAGTTGCAGTAAAAGTACAAGCAATGCAACGTCATCCATTCAAACCTAAATTGATTCACGTTGACTTTAAACGTGTATAGTTTTTAAATCAAATTTTAGAGAAAACCACTGCTAAATAGCGGTGGTTTTTTATTGGATAAATTTTATCGTGCATTTTAACTAAAAAAATGGAAAAATTAACTTCTTTAATTAACTTCTTTTCAAAAACAAGAACTGATGGGATTTTATTGTGAAACAACATTTTCTAGCAAAATTATTTAATTTTAAAGCTAAAAATACAACATTGAAAACAGAAATTGTAGCTGGGATTACTACTTTTTTTACAATGGTGTATGTAGTATTTGTTAATCCCTCTGTATTAGGTGATGCAGGAATGGATAAACAAGTAGTGTTTGTTACTACTTGTTTAATTACCGCTTTAGGGACTATCGCGATGGGATTATTTAGTAATTTGCCTATTGCTCTTGCACCAGCAATGGGATTGAATGCTTTTTTTGCTTATGTAGTAGTAGGTAAATTAGGCTATTCTTGGCAAGTTGGCATGGGAACCATTTTTTGGGGTTCAATTGGCTTATTATTATTAAGTTTGTTTCAAATCCGCTATTGGTTAATGTCATCTATTCCATTGAGTTTGCGAGTAGGGATTGGAGCTGGTATTGGCTTTTTTATTTCTTTGATTGGTTTTAAAAACATGGGGTTAATAGTAGCTAATCCTGCTACATTACTCGCATTAGGTGAGTTACATAATTCACAAGTATTAATGGGAATTTTAGGCTTTTTTATCATCGTAGTGCTAGCTGCTAGAAATATTTACTCAGGAGTTCTCATTTCTATTACTGTAGTAACTACACTTGCACTTATATTTGATAACAATGTAGTATTCAACGGAATTTTATCATTGCCACCAAGCTTATCTCCTGTCATAGGTGAAGTAGATATTATAGGTGCGTTAGATACCGCACTTTTCGGTATTATTTTTTCTTTTTTATTAGTTAACTTATTTGATTCATCTGGTACATTACTTGGTGTAACTGATAAAGCAGGTATCAGTGATGAACACGGGCGTTTCCCAAATATGAAACAAGCTTTATATGTTGATAGTGTTAGTGGAGTAGTAGGATCTTACATTGGTACATCAGCGATCAGTACTTATATTGAGAGTGGAGCGGGGGTTTCTGTTGGTGGACGTACAGGAATGACTGCCGTAGTAGTTGGATTATTATTTTTACTGACAATTTTCTTTTCACCTTTAGCGAGTTTAGTTCCTCCATATGCTACCGCTGGTGCGTTAGTTTATGTGGGAATTTTAATGGCTTCGAGTTTAATTCGAGTACAATGGCAAGATCTAACAGAAGCTACTCCTGCTTTTATTACGGCAGCAACAATGCCATTTACATACTCCATTACTGAAGGAATTGCATTTGGTTTTATTAGTTATTGTATTATGAAATCTTGCACAGGACGTTGGAAAGAAATTAACGCACCAGTTTGGGTTGTTTCATTACTATTTATTGCAAAATTTGCTTGGGTTGGTTAAAGTAAGATAATTTTAAAACGAAGATAGGTTTATTGTCTTCGTTTCTTTTAATTTTTTAACCGCACTTGAGTTTATGAAAAAAGCTGAACCACTAAATCCAATAACAATTCCATTAAATACGTTCAATTTAATCGAAGCTTCTGCTGGTACAGGTAAAACGCATACAATTGCATCGCTTTATATTCGGCTATTATTACAAGCAGGCCAACAAAATTTTCCACATCCTTTGAGTGTCGAACAGATTTTAGTTGTTACTTTTACAGAAGCAGCAACACAAGAACTACGTAAACGAATACGTGAGCGAATCTATGATACGATACAACATCTTAAAACTTATCAGCGAGAAAAAAATAAATCTTTTTTTAAAAATGACTCTTTTCTAATTGAATTAGTTGATTATATTCCAGATATAAAACAAGCCATTAACAGATTAATTCTAGCAGAACAAAATATGGATTTGGCGGCAATTTATACAATTCATGGTTTCTGTCACCGAATGTTAATGCAATATGCTTTTTATTCTAGTACTCATTTTGACCTTGAATTAATTACAAATGAAAGTATTTTGCTTGAGCGAGTTGCAAATGAATTTTGGCGAGATAATTTTTATTCGCAGTCTGTTTATGTTGCAGATTTTGTTTGTAGAAGTTTAGAAACACCAAAACAACTGATTCAAAAAATATATAAATATATTTCATCAGAAAAATTAATTCCATTTACACAAAAAGAAGAATTGTTAAAATTATCTTTACAACAGTATTTACACTATCTAGATAGTGAAAGTAGATCTATTTTAGATTTCAAAAAACAATGGTTGCAAAAAGAATCTCAATTAAAAATTTTTTTAGAAAAAAATAAAGAACACATTAAAGGAACTAGTTATAAAGCTTTATTAAATACTAAAGAAATTACAGAGTGGGCAAATAGTTTTCAACTAAAATTACCAAAACGTTTAATTGAACACTTCACTCGTTCAGCAATTGAAAAGAAAATTAAAAAAGGCGGTAATCAAATTTCTCACTTTTTGTTTGACTACGCAGAAAAATTGCATGAAAAAGAGAGTTCTTTTCCTATTAAATTAAAAGAAGATATTTTACTCTATCATTGTATTGTTGCGATTAAACAAAAATTAATTGAGTATAAAAATGATCACAAGCAAAAAGGTTTTAATGACTTATTAAGGTTAGTTAGAGAGAGTTTATATAATAGAAAAGGTGAAACATTAGCACAACTTATTAGTTGTCAATATCCTTTTGCTATGATTGATGAATTTCAAGATACTGATGCACAACAATATGATATTTTTTCAAAAATTTATATTGAAAAAACACAAATTGACAAAGGTTTTATTATTATTGGAGATCCTAAGCAATCTATTTATAAATTTCGTGGTGCTGATATTTTTACTTATCTGAAAGCAGCAAAACAAGCAGAACAACATTTTACTCTAGTCAATAACTGGCGTTCTAGTGAGCAGCTTATTGACTGTGTTAACGCACTATTTGATTTTCAACAACCACCTCCATTTTTATTTGATCAAATCAAATTTTCTTCTGTTAAAGCTGGACAAAAAAAATTACCTTTTATTTTAAATAATGAAATTGAGCCAGCATGCCGAATTTATTTGAGTGAAAAAAACAGTAAAGAGGATCTTGCAAAATCTTGTGCAATGTCGATTTATCAATGGTTAAAAAGTGCGGTACAAAAACAGGCTATAATTAATAACGAGATACTACAAGCGAAAAATATTGCAGTATTAGTTAGAAATATATATGAAGCAGATTTGATCCGAAATGAATTACAAGAATTGGGAATTCCTTCAGTATATTTATCAGATAAAGGTAATGTATTTAATAGCCAAACTGCACAAGATTTAATATTAGTTTTGACAGCTTGCCTTAATCCTTTTAATGAACGTAATATTCTAAATGCTATTTCTACAGCTTTATTCTGTCGTGACTGTGCGAATATTTATAATACTAAACAAAATGAAACTTATTGGGAAGAAACTGTAGCCAGATTTATCAACTATCGCTATATTTGGCAACAACAGGGTATACTAGTGATGTTGCATCAATTATTGTTTACTGAAAAATTAAGTGAAACTTTACTGAGTCTACCTAAAGGCGAAAGAATCATTACAGATTTCTTACATTTAAGTGAATTACTACAACAAGCAAGTATAACTAATGAAAATGAAGCAGGATTATTACATTGGTTTAAAACTAAAATTAAAAGCGTGGATCAATTTGACGAAAATATTCGTTTAGAAAGCGAACGAGAACTTGTTAAAATTGTGACTATACATAAATCAAAAGGATTAGCTTATGATATTGTATGGTTACCTTTTATTGGTATATCTTCAAAAGAAAAAATTGATGACATTGCTACTTATTATTCTGAACAAGCTGAAAGTATTTTATGGGATATTGATAAACAGAATAATGAATTAGTACAAAAAGAAAAACGAGCTGAAGAAATGCGGTTACTTTATGTTGCATTAACTCGAGCTAAGTATCAAATTGTATTAGGATTACCTAAATATTTTGATAATACTACATGGAATAGCTTATTGTATGCTTTAACGCAAGGAAATCACAGTGAAGAAACAACAATAGAGGTAGAAAAGTTAATATTATCTTGGCAGAATAAAATAGGGAATAATCAAATAGTTTTTGGTAAAACAGATAATTTAACTTCAATAAAAATAACACAATCAAAAGATAATATATCAAACTTAGAATTATTACCTGCTACTTTTACTAATACTATTGAACATAATTGGATGGTAACTAGCTTTACAAATATTGTGCATAAACATGAGCAATATAAATATCGAACAAATACACAAGATATAATTTCAGATAAAGTACTTTTTGATGAAGCTAAGGATTATGATATAGAACAAGAGGTTAATCAAAATATCGTAACAGAGAACTTTTATCCTTTAAATTATTCACCTTTTGATTTACCTTGTGGAGCAAAAATAGGAACAGAATTGCACTATTTATTTGAAAAAATAGATTTTACGCACTCTATTGATAAAAAAGATATTATGCAAATATGCCATCGATTACAGTTAGATGAATCTTGGATACCTATGCTAGCTCAATGGTTAAATACTATATTAGATACACCTTTAACATCCTCAGAAACAGAAATAAAATTAAATCAAATTACAGCAAAAAATTGCATAAAAGAAATGCCTTTTTATCTAAAATTAAAACATAAATTTGACGTTAAAAAATTCAATGAGATTTTAAATGAACATCATCATTTACCCTCAGAAAAATTAAATAATGAAGGAATTGACAAGATTCAAGGTATGCTTAGAGGATTTATTGATTTAGTAATTCGCCACAATGGAAGATACTATTTAATAGATTATAAATCTAATTTTCTCGGTAAAGGAGAAGAGTATTATAGTGATGCCAGAATAAAGCAAGCAATGATAAAACACCATTATGATTGGCAATATTTATTTTATAGCTTAGCATTACATCGTTATTTAACTCAGCGAGATTCAAATTATCAGTATGAGAAAAATTTTGGAGGAGTGATTTATTTATTTTTAAGAGGAATGAACGGTATAAATAATAATGGTATTTATTTTGATAAGCCTCATCATCATTTAATTGAAAAATTAGAGGATTTATTTTAAATGCTTTCAATATTAGAACAGTTGGAAAAACAGGATATTATCAGCCAAGCAGATTATTATTTTGCTAAGTTAATTGCAAATAAACAAGAACCGTTTAACTATCCTGATAAGATTAAAAATCTGGCAATATTACTGGCCGCACTTTGCAATTATAATTATCAACAAGGTCATACTTGTTTAGTATTAGAAAAAAATCTTCTTAACAGATTCTTTTCAGTAAATTCAAATTCTCAATCAATACTTTCCGATATTCAAGAAAAAATTGATCATTTAGCACCAGATCAATGGAAACAAACATTATCCGATCACATTGCTTTTACATCAAATCCTTTAGAACAGTTAGCTCCTTTAGTTTTTCAATTTGATGCGTTGTATTTTTATCGTGCATGGCAAGACGAATACTGTATTGCAAAATATTTGTTTTCAGCAGTAAATAAACAAGTAAATTTTAATCAGGAAATTTTAAATTATTCTGAAATCAAAGTAATTTTAGATAAATATTTTCCTTCGTTGCAATCTAATAAAATAGATTGGCAAAAAGTTGCTGCTACAATTGCAATATGTCAACCTTTTTGTTTGATCACTGGCGGACCAGGTACTGGAAAAACAACAACTGTTGCTCGTATTTTAGCTATTCTGCAAAGTCTACATAAATTAAAATATAAAGATGATTCAGAGTTACGTATAAAATTAGTTGCACCTACAGGTAAAGCTGCTGCTCGTTTAACAGAAAGTATTACTGCTCAACTTAATAATATTGATAAACAAATTGCTTGTACAATTCCAACACAGGCGGAAACACTTCATAGATTATTAGGTATTCGTTTTTATGAAGAAAAAACAACGTACCATGATAGAAATACATTACCTATTGATATATTAGTAGTTGATGAAGCCTCAATGATTGATTTATCTTTAATGGCAAAATTATTGCGGGCATTAAAACCACAAACAAAATTAATTTTATTAGGCGATAAGGATCAACTCGCTTCAGTAGAGGCTGGTGCAATATTAGGAGAGTTGGGTAAATTTACTGTTCAAGGATATACTGCGGATCTAGTAGATTATATAAAACAGACTACAAATCAACCAGTTGAGATCATAGATCTCGGAAATCCAATTCAAAATTGTTTATGCAATTTAGTTGAAAGTCGACGTTTTCATCAACAATCTAAGATTGGTCATTTAGCCAAATTAGTCAATTCAGCTCAAGGTAAACAGAGTTGGAAGATGATTCAGGACGATAGTGCAGATATTAAATCTGAAATTCAACTAATTAATTTTGATTCACTCGTAACAGACGATCTCAAAGAAAAAGAGTATCAAAAATATGTTGAAATTTGTGTAAATACTATAGTAAATAATGCGGCAGAAAACTACCGCACTTATCTAGAACTAATAAAAGAAATAGAAAAAAATAATGTTCTTTTAGAGGAATATCATCTTAAACAAATTTTTGATTCATTTAATAAAATTAGATATTTAACCGCACTTAGAATCGGTGAGTTAGGTAGCGAAAATTTAAATCAACGCATCACTGAAAAATTACAGCAATTAGGCTTATTGAATTTTAAACAACATACCGATTGGTTTACTGGTAAGCCAGTAATGATCACTCAAAACAATGCTAATGTTGGCTTATTTAATGGAGATATTGGCTTATATATTATCAGTAAAAATGAAGTAGGAGAGTCAAAAGGGTATTTTTGGTTTGAAAAAAATGATAATAATAAACAATTTAAGAAATATATCCCTAGTCGGATTCCAAAACATGAAACAGCGTTTGCAATGACTGTGCATAAAGCTCAAGGCTCAGAATTTAACCATGCAGTCTTAGTGTTACCAACAGAGCCTAGTGCTATTTTATCCAAAGAACTAGTCTATACAGGCATTACAAGAGCAAAAGAGCAAATTACTATATTTGCTAATCAATTAAGTTGGGAAAATGCGGTTAGCAAAAAAACTGAGCGACAGAGTGGACTAGAATATTTATTAAAAAATATGCTATCTATACATAAAAAAGATACAGATTAAATCTAAAAAGATTTTTAATTGTAGATAAAAAAATCAACGCATATTTGGAAATTAGTGTCTTGTTTATGGTAAAATACCAAATTATATTTATGTTGATATTTAAATGTCTCGGAGGATGAGATGACTAGTGCTGCAAGCAAACGTTCTATAATGACGCTTTTTTCAAATAAAACAGATATTTACTGTCATCAAGTACGGATTGTGTTAGCGGAAAAAGGGGTTGCTTATGATTCACAAACAGTTGATCCAAAAATTCCATCAGAAGACTTAATGGAACTTAATCCTTATGGAACTCTGCCTACATTAGTTGATCGTGATCTTGTTTTATTCAATTCTCGCATCATTATGGAATATCTTGATGAGCGTTTTCCACATCCGCCATTAATGCCTGTGTATCCTGTTTCTCGCGGTAAAAGCCGTCTATTAATGATGAGGATTGAGCAAGACTGGTATTCTATGCTACAAAAAATTGAGACAGTTTCAACAGAAAAAGAGCGTGATGATATATTAAATCAACTAAAAGAAGAGCTTTTAGCAGTTGCTCCTATCTTTAACCAAACTCCTTATTTTATGAGTGAAGAATTTAGTTTAGTAGATTGTTATATTGCTCCTTTATTATGGAAAATGCAGCAACTAGGCGTTGTATTTACAGGTGCAGGAAGTAAAGCAATAAAATCTTATATGGAACGAGTTTTTCAACGAGATTCTTTTTTACAATCAATTACTGAGTACACTCCTAGAAACTTGATGGATGATAAATAATGGAATTCAGATCGTCACCGAAACGCCCTTATATATTAAAAGCATATTATGATTGGTTAGTGGATAATGATTTTACACCTTATTTAATTGTAAATGCAGATTACGAGGGGGTTAAAGTACCTCTTGAGTACGTTAAAGATGGACAAATAGTGTTGAACTTATCACTAAGAGCTACTGGTAATTTGCAATTGACGAATGATTATATTCAATTTAATGCAAGGTTTAATGGTGAAATTCAGAATCTGTATATTCCTATGGGAGCTGCTTTAGCTATTTACGCTCGTGAAAATGGTGATGGCGTTATGTTCGAGCCTGAAATAGCGTATGAAAAATCAAATAATATCAAAAAAGAAAATCCGAAATTAAAATTAAATAAAATTACGAATAATAATCTTAATTCAAGCTCAAGTTTTGATAAAGAAAGAAAATCTCCTAATTTACGTATTATCACTAACAAGTCTAATTAACACAATTCATTAAAACTTTTTCATTTTCCTACCGCACTTTATGTGCGGTTTTTTATATTAATAATACAGAAGAGTAGAGTATTTAATTAAAACCAACAGTGACAATGTCACATAAGCCATAATAAAAAATAACAACTTTTAAACAAAAGTTACACCTCGTCTATTTATTTAACATAATATACATTATGCGAAGTTAGTTATAAGGTTATCAAAAGCTACGGGTTAAGTAAATCACAGACTTATGCACAGCATGTTTGCATTGCTAAAGCAAGATAAAATCTGTGTAGGGGTATTGATATTGTTTATGACTTTAAATAGTTATTAAATGGGTATATTGAATTGTCAATAAAACGTAAAGGTAAAAGCGTTATTGAAACTTAATGTGACATTGTCACTACATTATAAAAAACCGCACATAAAGTGCGGTAGGAAAATGAAAAAGTTTTTTTGATTATATTTAATTACATAACTTAGAGGCGTATTCATATAAATCTTTTAATAATTTTATGTTTTCAGCGTTGTTTTCATGTTCTCTTGCTAATCGACGAATTGACTCTTCAAATTGAGTCAAACTTTTTTCTAATTTTTGACGGCGATATTTATCCCACTTTACTTGCTCTGCTCGTGTCATTGTCTTATAGAAATGTCTAGCCCTAAAATGAAATAACAATTTTTCTATACGACTATCTTCAAAACATAACCTATGTTCTGCTAATTTTTTAGGATCTGTTTTAATAATGGAATGTAATATTTCCATATTACTTTTGTCATTTCGACTAAAAAATCCATTATAGAGTGCAGCTTCAATATCATCATCTTTAAAAATAATTTTCTCATTAAAAATATCCACAACTTTTTGGCGAATAGTTGTAGATTTGCGTAATTTTTCTAAATTCTCCAAACAGCGTTTGCGATTAATCCCCAACTGCTCTGCTCTGGTTGGACTTAGTGTTTTAGGTGGAGCTAAAAAAGGACTCTTATTTAAATGAACTAATTTTAAAGGTACTGGTAATTCTCCTATTTCTTCTAACTCTGATTTTTTAGTATATAAATTTTTTCTTAATTTTTCTGCTTGTTCAGTTAATAACGCATCAATATTGCTATCTAAATCACATACAATAATTGCATTTTGATTTGTTGGATGCCATTCTAAAGGAGCAATCCAAGAGCAATTAGCTCGATAATTCCCAAGCATTCCAGAAACATGAACTAATGGCTTTAATTCCGCTATATTTATCAGGGCATTTTCATGTCCTTTTTCATATATTTTTTCATTTATGATGTTTTTTTTGATTCGATGATTAAAGTGATAATTAAATAATTGGGGTTGTTTTTGTTTGATTAATTTTGCTAGCTCAATGGTTGCGTAAACATCCGCCATTGCATCATGAGCATTACTGTGTTCAATGTTGTTTACTTTAGTCAAATTTTCTAGCTTAAAAGAAGGTATATTTTGATCATCAAATGCCCAATTAATTCCTTCGGGGCGTAAAGCATAGCAAGCACGTACTAGATCTAATAAATCCCAACGTGAATTCCCATTTTTCCAACTATATTCATAAGCATCAAAAAAGTTACGATAAAACAAATAGCGAGTAAGTTCGTCATCATAACGAATATTGTTATAACCCATTATGCAAGTATTGGGACGACTAAATTCTTGTAAAATTCGTTCTGCAAATTCAGGTTCTGGAATTCCTTTTTCATTACATTCTTGAGGCGTTATTCCTGTTACCAATACAGCTTCAGGGGAAGGCAAATAATCATTAGTTTGTTTACAATATAAAATTATCGGTTTATCAATAATGTTAAAATCTTTGTCCGTGCGAACTCCAGCAAATTGAGCAGGTCTATCTTGAGCTGGATTAATTCCAAAACTTTCAAAATCATAGATAAAAAAGCTAAAATCATCGTTCATATTCATTCTTCTTTTATGCAGATTTACAGTTGTTCTCAATAGCTATAATAAAAATAAACATAGGATACTACAAATTCCAAGTGCAACGCCTACCCCATTAGTTTTACTAATTCGCTCTTTAAAAACTGTTGCACCAATAACTGTACCTAAACAAATTACACCAATATTCATTGCTGTGAACACTATCGTTGGATTTTGATTGAAACTTTGATGTGCTTTAATATAAAACAATATATTCATAAAGTTTAAAAAGCCTAGCATTATTCCATATAATAATCCTGATACTGTCCATGTTGTTTTTTTGATTAATAAATAGATAAAGGTAAAGCAAGCAGAAAAAAAGAATGAGATAAATAATACTGTAGGAAAATTACTTCCTGTTTTTGCTACTTGCTTAAATAAAATATCAATAATTCCATAACCAAGCCAAACTAGAATGAGTGTAACAGCTCCTTTTACAGTGTTGGTAGAAATATTTCCACTTGGTTTCAATAAAAGGAAAAATAATGAGAAAAATGCTAGAACAATACTCACTAAACGAGATTGACTAAATTGCTCTCCAAAAATTAAAAAGGATGCTGCAATAGGTAAAAACAAAGATAATCTTTGTGCTGCATCAGAACGGACTATACCCGCAAATTCAACGGCTTTTGCCATAATAATAAATACGGCAGGTAATAAAATACCTAATATGATAAATACAATAGATTGTTCACTTTGTATAATCACATCTGAAAATTGTAATCCTTTAAAGTCAGGCTTTAATAAAAAATATGATAATAAAATCGCCGTAATATAATTAAAAGCTATCATCTGTTCTACAATGAGGTTCTTCTTCCGAGCAACTTTCAATAAAGCCGAAACGGCTACGCTACATAAAATAGCAATAATAAGATTATGCATTTAATTTCTCCTGGTTAAAAACTTTTAAAAAATACTGTTCGACAATTTTCACTATAAGTAAAAGTGCGGCGAAAATTTTTGCTATTTTGACTCTACTCTATTTTTGTAATGTTCCAAATCCGCGCAACCCCACCACATGAACATATTCTTGATTATCTGAAATTTTTCGAACTAATTTATAAGTTGTACCTTTTTCAGGACTAATATTTTCAGGTGCTGCGATTAATAATTGCATATCTAAACGCTCGCATAATTCAAATAATGTAGAAATAGATTTTGCATCTAATCGAGCAGCTTCATCTAAGAATAATAAACGGCAAGGTATAATATCTTTACCTCGAATACGACGACTTTCTTCTTCCCAACTTTGTACTACCATCAATAAGATAGACATTCCCGTACCAATCGCTTCCCCTGTGGATAACGCACCACTTTCTGCCCGCAACCAGCCATCTGTGCCACGATAAACTTCAACTTCTAACTCAAGGTAATTACGATAATCTAGTAACTCCTCCCCTACAGTCTGAGCCGTGCGTTGTCCCATATCAATATGAGGATTTAGACGCTGATAAAGTTTTGCTATAGCTTCAGAAAAAGTTATACGATTATCGTTAAACAAATCTTGATGCTGTTCTTGATGATTAGATAAAGCATCTAATAACATTGCATGAGTATCTCTGATATTCACTACTAAACGCACAGATTTAACTTGCCCAAAGGAAATATTTTGTAATCCTTGATTAAGCATGCGAATGCGATTTTGTTCACGTTGAATCGTTTTTCGCATAATATTTGCTACACTTTTAGCACTAATTGATAACTTTTTCTCGCGTCCTTTTAGTTCATCAGTTAATCGAGAAAGCTCAATTTCCATTTGTTCAATGGCATCAATAGGATCATCAGTTTTGATAATATCTTGACGAATACGCTCACGTAAATGTTGATAAACTGCAATAAAGAACCGCACTTTGTTTTCAGGTTTACGGCTATCTTCAGAAACTCTTAAACTATCTCGTAAATATTCATTATCCATAACTGCCGTTCGTAATGCACCCAAAGCTTTATCAGACATAGAGCGTAATTCATCATTACTAAGATAAGCTAATTCACGGCGATTTAACCGTTTTTCTACATCAGCATGACGAGAAAGCCATAGCACAGCACACCAACTTACTTTCGCAGCTACAACTAATTCACGTTGAGTTTTATATTCTCGCTCTGCTTTACGAATACGGCGGTTGAGATTTTCACTTTCACTTTCAATTAAAGTTAATTGTTTTTCAATGTAGCTACGGCGTTGTCGTCTAGTAGAAAGTTGTTGATAAAGTTCATCTTTCCTTGTTTTTGCACGTTGCTCTGCATTTTGATCTGCTCGAACACCAAGTTGATGGACTTCTTCTAATAATTCCGTTAATACTTTATTTTTCTCATCAAAAGCACTACGTAAACCAATAAAAACTTGGTTATATTCAGAAAAACGAATTTGCTTTAATCGAACTTGTTCACGTTGTTGTTCACGCTCTTGTTGTAATTGCTCAAGTTTTGAACGAAGCTGTTGATTTAATCCCCCACTTTCTACACCTTGTTCATCTTTATAAGCGAAATGTGATTGACGTTGCACTACATCGGCTAAAGCAAATAATCGCTGTTGCACCTGCTTCTGCAAGCTAACTAATTGATCATAGTCTGCTTTTAACTGCTCATAATTTTCAGGTATAGCTTGCAGAACATTCGCTATAGGCTCTAATTGTGACAATGTCACGCTATGTTTACGAATAAAAAATTCATCTTGTTCTGCTAAATCTAGCTGTTCTTTACATTCATCAATACGATCTATTAAATCAGTATCATCTACTAAGCTAAATTGTGGTGCTAATTTATTTAATAGTTGAATTTTTTCTTTTACATCATCTAGTTGATTTCGTAATTGTTGCTCTGTAGCAGAAAGTGCGGTAAGTTTTCGATCTATTTCACTACGTTCATTGTATAATTCCGCCATCTGCTGTTCGGGATCTGGTTGAAATGCTAACGCTAAATGTAAACCAATAAACTGGCTAAAATGTTCATGTAATCGTTGGCATTTTTGCACATCAAAAGCACATTGTGCATAATTTTCCGCAATTTCATCACGTTGTGCCTGTAAAGATTCCAAATGTTTTTCACGAGCCGCACGCCCAAATAATGGAATTTCAGGAAATTTAGAATAGCGTAATTCACGATTAGATACTTGCACTACCACACCAAATTGTAATTCTTCCGCAACAAGCACACTTTCATCAAAAGCACTAGGATCGCCTTCAATTAAGTATAAATCATCAGGACAATCTTCAAGTTGAGATAATTGATCTTTTATAGCTGCTAAATCTCTAACGACAATAGCATGGCGAGCAGGTCCATACAAAGCAGAAAAATAAGGAGCATCTTCAAATGGTAAATCATCATATAACTCAGATAACAACACACCACCAAAACGTTCCGCAAGTAGATTTAAGCGAGCATCTTCTGAACCATCAGGTTGATTCAAACGAGAAATTTGTTCTTCTAATTGCTTATGCTTTAAGTCTAATTGATCTCGTTGTATAGTCAATTCACGTTCTTTCGCTAATAATGACTGCATAAAATTCATTACGTCTTGGCTATCACAAAATTCACTATTACTTTGCTCTTGTAAACGTTCTAATGCAGATTGAGCTGTCAGCCACGCTGGAGCTTTTTGCGTTTTTTCTTCATAAAGTGCGGTCAATTGTTCTCGTTTTTGTTTTAAAATAGAACGCTCTTCTACTTGTTGTGCTAGTTCATCTGATAAAGTTTCAAATAAAGCTTCTTGTTCAGAAAAATAATCCTCTAACTCATCTGCACTTGTCAGATTTAATGTTGTACGTTGATTAAATTCTTTTAATAAACGAACCGCACTTTGTTGTTGCTGTTGACGTTTTTCTAAATCATGTAATTTAGTTCGTAGCTCTGGTGCAAGTTGAGCTTGAACACGTTGTGATGGTAATTCAGCAAACAAAGTTTTTGCTTGTTCCCATGCCTCAGAACGAGATACTTCCCCTGCAATTTTACACAATAATTGGTAAGCTTTATCAAACTGTGTTTTTGCAATTTCAGATACAGATAGTTGTTGTTCAAAATCAAGTCGCTTGTGCGTTAAATCTTCATTTTGAGCTTCAAATTCATGATAATAATCATCAATATTTTTACTGGATAAATCCGATAATCCACACAATTTTTTTGCTCTTTCAAGGGCTTGCAACGCTTGCTGATATTGTAAAGCTCGGGTTTGTTGAGCATCGAGGGCCTGTTGATAATCTGCTAATTGATTACGTAGCTGATCAATGTTTTCTTCTAATTCTTCTAATCGTAACAGGCTTTCTTCTTGTTGCTCATTAGCCTCTTCAACTACAATTTTTTGCTCTTCCAATTTCTCTTGCAATACGGCTAGATCTTCTTGATAACGTGTGATTTTTTCTTGATGACGCAAAGCATTCATCACTAAATTTAAATGATCAACCGCACTTTGATAATCCACTTCTAAAGCGTGTTCATTTTCCTCTAATTCAGCCACTTCACGACTTAAATCTATCAACCTATGTTGCGATAAACTTTGTTCGGATTTTGCAATATACCATTCTTTTCTAGCAGCCAACACAGCTTCAATATTACTACGCCGCTCATTAACATGTCGCATATAATCTGATGCAACATAATTAGTCGTTTCTGTAATTAAATGTTTAAATAAATTACGATCAGATTGAGTCACTTTAATTGCTTCCAGTGTCATTCGATTTTCACGCAAAGCACTTTCCATGTCTTGAAAGGCTTTTTTGACACCTACATTTTCAGGTAGTAAATAGTCTCGCAAAGATCGAGTAATTGCACTGGAAATTCCACCATAAAGAGAAGCTTCAATTAATTTATAAAACTTACTACGTTCTGATGCCGAACGTAAGCGTTTGGGAATTAATCCTAAATCAAACATCATTGAATGATAATCAGTAATAGAATGATATTGTTTGAATTGTCCCCCAATTTCTTCAATTCTATCTTTAAGCTCAGTCAAATTTAGTACTCTAGCTTGCCGTTCATTTAAACTTTCTGTAAAAATAGAAGTTGGATTTATTGATAATTCTAAACCTTGAATAGAAAAAGTTTTTAAATCAACTTTTTTATCCCTACCCACTATTTGTTGAAGTCGAACGCCTACTAAAATTCGCTGATGACGTGAATTAAGAGTATCTAATACTGCATAACAAACGCCTGGTCGAAGTTTACCATGTAAACCTTTATCACGAGATCCACTAGTTGCTCCTGCTTCTGTAGTATTACGAAAATGCAATAATGTTAAGTCAGGAATTAATGCAGTAACAAATCCTGCCATAGTAGTAGATTTTCCTGCACCATTTCCCCCTGAGAGCGTAGTAACTAATTCGTCTAAGTCAAAAGTACGAGCAAAAAAACCATTCCAGTTAATTAAAGTTAAAGAACGAAACTTACCTCGTTTTACTTGAGACTGTATGGATTGTGACGATGCCACAAATGAAATTTCATCTTGCTCTTTTTCTTCTTTTTCTAATTCAAGATTATCTTCATTCCACATCATTCTTCTCCTTGTTCTTGCTCGTCAGTTTCATAAATTTCTTCATTTTTTACCGCACTTTTTTCTTGCTGTAAAGATTCTAGATTAGCGGCTTCCCCATCTCGAATCAAACGTAATTGTGCTTGCAATGGATCGTCCCCCGAACGCACTTCTGCACCGAAACGAAACACAGCCTCTGAAATAGTAAATTTATTACTATTTTGCTCCCCTACAGTATAAATCATACCTAAACGCCGTAAGCGATTTAATGCTGAACGCACTTTTTCTGCTAGTTTTTGCCGATCTAAATCAGAACCTGAAGAACGATGATTAATAGTTTTTAATAATTTATTTTCATCTGCTAAATTGAGTAACTCGTCATACACTTCTTGTGTAGAAAAAATACCTTGTTGAGCTAGGCGTTCAGGACTTAAATATAAATAACAAAGAACTTTACCAACTAACATCTCAATCTCGGTTAATACAGAACGAGCAATCAAAGTCGTTGCTTTAGGACGTAAATAGAAAAAACCTTCAGGTGCTCGAATCAATTCCACATTATAACGGCGATAAAATTGATCCATCTCTGTTTGGAAATCCATTAAAAATGAATGTTGATCTAACAGCTCTGTACCAATATGTCGTCCCGCTCGTAATTTACTGTCTACATCAGGAAATAAAGGATTAGCAATAGCTTGAGCCAGTTTAACGGAAATAATTTCTTGAATATTTTCTGTCATTGTGTTCTATATTCCTATTTATATTCATCAATGCAATGTGCTTGCACTTCTGCACCATGAGAGTTAATTGTCGCCCATTGCGGATAAGCACCAGTAAGATCCGAAGTCGCTATACCTAATCGAACAGCTTGATCGACGATAATTCGTGCAACATCAAAATGTCGCTGTAAAGGGTAATTTTCTAGCTGTTCTTTTAATACTAAACTTAGGTTGATTGGTTGATTATTTTCTCGATAATTAATTAATAATGTTTGCATATGTTCAATAATTTGCTCGTGCAAATCTGCTAAGTTTTCGTATTGTAGCTCTTCTGGTAATTCGCCAAGTGCATCTTCTTCACGGAGAATCTGCTCTTCATCTCGCAAGTCAATGAGCCTTTCTGTCTGTGCAACCCATAAATACCAAGGGGAATCAAAGTAATGATGTACAGATTGACGTAAACGACGAGAAAACACTCTATTTTTATCCATATCAATAGCAGTACGAATAAATTTATGTACATGGCGATCATAACTTATCCATAAATCGATTGCTTGTTGCCCCCAATTAATAATGCGATCTAATTTAGCTTGCAAATCAGCAATAAGTTGCTCAATAAAAAATAGTTTTTGATTTCCGATCACACAATCTTGAATTCGTAACAATTGAGCTTGCAATTTATCTCCCGCAGCATTTAGCATATCTTGTAATTCACGTAAATTTGCTGAAGTTTCATCAAGTAATTTTTCACAACTATTAATCGCAGCTTGCCAGTCTTTAGTTAATAGATTTGCAATTTCAGTTTTAGTGATTTGTTGATTTTCATCCATAGCACGTTGTGAAAAATCAATACTATCAAAAATTTCAGCAACCGAATATTTTAACGGAGCAAATACATTACGTCGCCAATGATGTTCGTCCCCGCCCTCTTCAGCTGCTTCTGATGCTCTTTGGATCTCATCAGCCACAATAGAAAGTTGAACTGAAAGGCGTAAAGCAGAAAATTCACGTTGACGTACATAATAATCAGATACACCAACGCCTAAGGGCGTTAAGCGATAAATTGATAACCCCTCAGTAAACTCACTAGTAAAACGATTTAAAAATCGTTGTTTCACAAGTTCGTTGATAGCATTATTTGCACGAATAGCAAGGGTGTCTTGAGATTGTTCAAAGGCAGCAGAAACATAACGGAAAAGATCTACTAAATCGGCTTCTAGCATTTCTCCGTCTAAACGTTCATTATTGTAAACAGCGATAGCAAGTAAAAAAGATAGGCGTTCGGAAGACAAGTTTAAAAAAAACTCACGTTCTTTTGTCCAAGAAACTAATTCATGAATTGTATGTGATGAGTCAAGCATCCTGTTTTCTCATAAGCAAATCAAAATTAATGTTGATTATACCGAAGTTTATTCTTTCATAATAGTATGAAGATCGACGTTTCTCTGCTATAGAGATATTTATTTTAAATTTTTGGATTACCTTTTTTCAATCAACAAGAACGTATAATAGAATTTGAAAGAGCAATAAAAAATTGGATTAATAAAATCTAACAGATATTCGTTCTTGAGATTGAGGAAAATATAAAAATTACTTAGATAAAACTTGATGGTCATCAGTGTCTAATTGAGATAATTTTTGATATTCTCTTTAATCTTTACTATGTTCTGTAAATTAATCTACCCTATTTTTAGTGTAATAGCATAAGATTTTTATTGGAAAAAATCTAATTAGGCCTTACTATACGCTCAATATTTTAGGGCTAAATACAATGATGATGAAAACGATAATCGCACAAACAGAAAAAGAAAAGAAACAAAGTTATCATTTTAATAAATTACAAAAAAGGTTGCGACGTAATGTCGGCAATGCTATTGCAGATTTTAATATGATTGAACAAGGTGATAAAGTGATGGTATGCCTATCAGGTGGAAAAGATAGCTATACTTTATTAGATATTTTATTAAATTTACGCCTTAATGCTCCTATCCATTTTGATATAGTAGCCGTTAATTTAGATCAAAAACAACCTAATTTTCCTGCTCATATTCTACCTAACTATTTGAAATCTATTGGTGTTGACTATAAGATTGTCGAAGAAAATACTTATGGCATTGTCAAAGAGAAAATTCCTGAGGGTAAAACTACTTGCTCTCTTTGCTCTCGTTTGCGTAGAGGGATTTTATATCGCACGGCTACCGAATTAGGAGCAACAAAAATTGCTTTAGGTCATCATCGTGATGATATGTTAGAAACATTATTTTTAAATATGTTTTATGGCGGTAAGTTAAAGTCAATGCCACCAAAACTAGTAAGTGACGACGGAAAACAAATTGTTATTCGCCCTTTAGTGTATTGTAAAGAAAAAGAGATTGAAAAATATGCTATAGCAAAAGATTTCCCTATTATCCCTTGCAATTTATGTGGTTCACAGCCAAATTTACAACGTCAAGTAGTAAAAGAGATGTTGCGGAAATGGGATCGTCAATATCCAGGAAGAATAGAAACTATGTTCAGTGCATTACAAAATGTTGTTCCTTCTCATTTATGCGACGCAACGTTATTTGATTTTAAATCGATTAGAAAAGATCAAATGATGGATGGTATTGAGGGCGATATTGCTTTTGATAAATTAGAGTTTGATTCAGTACCGACTAATCAAGAAGAAACTCCATTCGATTTTACTGAGAATGATCTCATTCAGATTCGAGAAGTAAAATAGGCGAAAATTTTAGCATTATTTTTCAAAAGTGCGGTGAAATTATTTGAAGATTTTCATTAAAATTTGACCGCACTTACTAGTAGATTAGATTCGTCTGGCTTGCCAATAAACTTTTTTCCAGTAAGGGCTAGTTAAAGGTGAATAGATCACCCCACCTTTAGTTGAAGCATGAAGAAATAATCCATCTTTAACATAGATTCCAACATGATACCCAAAAGGTCCTCTTCCTGTTTTAAAGAAAACTAAATCACCCGTTTGGATATTTTCTTTATTGACTCGTTGCCCATATTTTGCTTGTTCTAAAGTTGTTCTTGGTAACTTAATTGCAAAACGATCATAAAAAGTTTTTTGTACAAATCCAGAACAATCAATACCTTTTCGACTTGTCCCACCTAATACATAAGGCGTACCAGCCCAATCGTATTGCTGTTCATTTAACAACGCAATTGCAATGATAGGATCGTCTAATTGCCCTTTATACTTTATTGTTGAATCACTCAACGAAGCTGTATGAGAACAACCAACTATAGATCCTATAAAAATGAGGATAAAAATTGTTCTGATTGAAATCATCATAACAAAATATAAAAGAGCTATTTGTTACTACAAATAGCTCTTTTAACTAGCTCTTAATTTTTGTTTTTTCAACTCTAGCACGTAATTTTTGTCCTGGTTTAAACGCAACGACTCGACGTGCGGAAACTGGTACACTTTCGCCAGTTTTAGGGTTTCGACCTGGACGAGATGATTTCTCACGTAGCTCAAAATTACCAAATCCTGATAATTTTACATCTTCTCCATTTTCTAATGCTAGACGAATATCTTCAAAAAAACCTTCAACTAAATCTTTAGCATCTTGTTTATTTACATCTAATTTTTCGATTAAGTTGTCTGCAAGTTCTAATTTGGTAAGTGTCATAATTTACTCTCTCAAATAAGCATTAAGATCTTTTTCTAATTTGGATAATACAACAGAAATGACGGTATTAATATCTTTTTCTTCAAGCGTTTTCTCAGTATCTTGAATTGTCAAACTAACAGCTAAACTTTTTTTCCCAGCTGGTAAATTATCGCCTTGATAAACATCAAATAAATCAACATTTACGAGTTGTTTGCCACCCGCATGACGACATATGTTAATCACTTCTTCTGCGGCAATGGAGCAATCTAACACAACAGCAATATCTCGCTTATTAGCAGGAAAACGAGAAATATCTTTTGCATTCGGAACATGACGTTGTGAAATTGCAGACCATAGAACTTCAAATACGATTGGCTTTCCCGATAATCCTAATTTTTGCACAACTTTTGGATGTACAGTACCAATAAAACCAATTTCCTGCCCATCAAGCAGGATTGCAGCAGACTGTCCTGGATGTAAAGCTGGATATGATTTTGCAATAAAACTCAACTTGTTTGTTACATTTGTTAATGATAAGACACGTTCAAGATCCCCTTTAAGATCAAAGAAATCAACAGGCGTACCTTTAAATTCCCAGTGTATTGGATATTTATCACCAACAATTACCCCACCAATCACCATTTCTTGACGAACACCGTTTTCAGCTTCGCTATCAACAATAAAACGTAAACCTGTTTCAAATAGACGAATACGATTCTGCTGACGATTTTGGTTATACATGACAGTATTTAATAATCCTGTCAACAATGATACTCGCATTGCCGACATTTCACTAGAAATCGGATTTGGTAAAATTAATGCTTCTTGTTCTGGATGTAATAGCTGCTGAATTTGTGGATCAACAAAACTATAAGATACGATTTCCTGATAGTCGCTATCTACAAATGCAGTGCGAACTCGACTTAAATCTAGAGCCGACTCTGAAGATTTTTTCATTTGTAAATGTGCAAGCGGGGCACTATTTGGAATATTATTGTAACCATAGATGCGAGCAACTTCTTCAATTAAATCTTCCTCAATTTCAATATCGAAACGCCAGCTCGCAGAGGTTACAATCCATGAATCTTGTTGATAGTCTACAATAAAGCCAAGGCGAGTTAGAATCTCAGTAACTGCTTCAGTTTCAATGTGATGACCAAGTAAATGATCTAATTTGTTACGGCGTAATTTTATTATATTAACTTTTGGTAAATCCACCGCACTTACTACTTCGCAAATTTCACCAGCTTCACCACCGCAAATTTCTAATAAAAGTGCTGTTGCTCTTTCCATTGCTTGACGTTGCAATTCAAAATCGACACCACGCTCAAAACGGTGAGATGACTCAGTGTGTAAACCATATTGTCGTGCTTTACCTGCAATCGCAAGTGGTGCAAAAAATGCAGCTTCTAAAATGACATCTTTAGTTTCACTATTTACTCCGCTAGCTTCACCACCAAAGATTCCAGCCATAGCAAGAGGGGCTTTTTGATCAGCAATCACTAACGTATTACTTTGTAACTCGGCTGTCGTGCCATCTAGTAATACTAGTTTTTCCCCTTCTTTTGCAAATCGTACTTGAAACGGTTGCACTACTTTTTCCGCATCAAAAGCATGCATTGGTTGTCCTAGCTCTAGCAAAATATAGTTAGTAACATCAACTACTGGGTCAACTGAACGAATACCACAACGGCGTAATTTTTCTTTTAGCCATATTGGTGTACTGGTCTTTATATTGATATTTTTTAATGTACGCAATAAATAACGAGGGCAAGCTTGCGGAGCAAGTACTTCGATAGTTGGTTTATCCGTAATAGTTACATTTACTGATTCAAAGTGCGGTGGATTTATGGCTAATTTATTTGCCACACCAATTTCACGAGCAATACCCGAGATACTCAAACAATCTGCACGGTTTGGTGTTAAGCTAATTTCAATACTGTTATCATCTAAATTTAAATAACGGCGTAGATCTTCACCAATTGGAGCATCTTGCGGTAGCTCAATAATGCCATTATGCTCATCTGAAATGCCCAATTCACTGAACGAACAAAGCATGCCTTCTGAAGGTTGCCCACGTAATTTAGTTTTTTTAATTTTAAAGTTACCAGGTAAAACTACCCCCTCAATAGCACAGGCTACTTTTAATCCTAAACGACAGTTTGGAGCTCCACATACTATATCTAATAAGCGTTCTGTACCAATGTTTACTTTTGTTACACGTAATTTATCAGCATCAGGATGTTGATTACATTCTACCACTTCGCCTATAACAACTCCGTTGAATGCTCCCGCCACAGAATCGACCGAATCGACTTCTAAACCAAGCATGGTAATTTGTTCACATAATTGTTCTGTACTAATTGTGGGATTAACCCATTCTCGCACCCATAATTCACTGAATTTCATATTATTTCTCTACTCTAATTACCATTATTTAAATTGCTTCAAGAAGCGTAAATCATTTTCAAAAAAAGCCCGTAAATCTGTGACATTGTAACGAAGCATGGTTAAACGTTCAACGCCCATCCCTACTGCAAAACCTGAATATTGTTCAGGATCAATACCTACGTTTCGCAACACGTTTGGATGAATGACACCGCAGCCCAACACTTCTAGCCATTTACCATTTTTCCCCATAACATCGACTTCGGCGGAAGGTTCAGTAAAGGGAAAATAAGATGGACGAAACCGCACTTGTAAATCTTCTTCAAAAAAAGCTCGAAGAAAATCATGCAATAGTCCTTTTAACTCTGTAAAATTTGCTTTTTTATCCACATAAAGCAATTCAATCTGATGAAACATAGGTGTGTGAGTTTGATCATAGTCATTACGATAAACACGACCAGGTGCCATAATACGAATTGGCGGTTGCATTTTTTCCATTGTACGAATTTGAACACCTGAAGTCTGTGTTCTTAATAAACGTTGAGCATCAAACCAGAAGGTATCATGATCAGCTCTAGCTGGATGATGTGCAGGGATATTTAAAGCATCAAAATTATAATAATCTGTTTCTACTTCAGGACCAGTTTCTACTGTAAAACCAAGCGTGGAAAAAAATTTTACTACACGTTCAATTGTCATAGTAACAGGATGTAAACCGCCTAATTCAGATTTACGACCTGGCAAACTTACGTCAATACTTTCTTTTGCAAGTTGTGCATTTAATGCAGATTCTTCCCATTGGGATTTTTTGCAATTTAATAATTCAAGGACTTGCTGTCTAGCTTGATTAATTTTTGCTCCAATAGCTGGACGTTCTTCAGGAGAAACATTGCGTAGACCTTGCATCAACTGTGTGAAATGACCTTTTTTACCAAAAAAAGCCACTCGTACATCATCAAGTGCCTGTAAGTCTCCTTCTGTTAATTCAGCAATGGCTTTAGCTGCCTGTTCAGTTATCTCTTTAAGGTGTTGCATACCTATCCTCTATGACGATTAAATAATCAAATTATATTTTACGAATACTCCGTCAATGATAATACTAACTTGTTAAAAAATCACGTTTTTATTATCAAATTTTGTCATTATCTCAAATTTAACAGAATCAACCTGTTGAAATTTAGTTTATTTAAACTATTTTGTAATTCTCTTTACTATCATCTATATTTGTCACAAAATCGATAAAAAGTGCTAGAATCGAACAAAATAATCATAAAAACAAGCTATCATTAAAAGTGCGGTGATTAAATGAACCTTTCAATTGAACAAATTATTGCTTATATTTTTCCAGTAATAATGTGGATTTTAACAATTACAATTACCATAAGACTCATTGTAAAAAAACAATCTGTATCAGCAACAATATCTTGGCTAATGATTATTTATCTTATTCCTGTTGTTGGTATTATCGCTTATTTAGTTTTTGGTGAAATTAATTTAGGTACAAAACGAGCTAAAGCTTTCAAACGCCTACATCCTAAATTTACGCAATGGTTTGATGAACTTGCACAGTGTCATAATTTAATCAGAAGTCATCACACTTTAAATTATAGTCCTTTGTTTGATTTAGCTCGCAATCGATTGAATATTCCTTGTGTACTTGGAAATGAATTACAAATCTTTGCTACTCCTGATAGCATCATTCAAAGTATTATCAATGATATAGATCAAGCAAATCAGTCAATTAATATGGTTTTTTATATTTGGTCTGATGGTGGTTTAATTGATCATGTACAACAAGCCTTAATTCGAGCGGCAAAAAGAGGAATTAATGTTCGTATAGTATTAGATAGTGTGGGAAGCCATCGTTTTTTAAAAAGTCAAAGCCGACTATTAATGGAAAGGCATGGCGTAAAAATTATTGAAACATTACATGTAAATCTATTACGCATGTTTTTTAGTCGAATTGATCTACGTCAGCATCGTAAAATTATTGTGATCGATAATCAAATTGCTTACACTGGAAGCATGAACATGGTTGATCCTAAGATTTTCAAGAAAAACAGTAAATTAGGTGAATGGGTTGATATTATGGTAAGAATTAAAGGACCTGTTTCTTCTATTTTTAATAGCCTGCATGCTTGGGATTGGGAAATTGAAACTAACGAGGAGCTACCTTTAGAACTGCCACCTTGCCCTATTATGGCAGTTGATCAGCCTAACTGTCATGCGGTACAAATTTTAGCTACAGGACCAGGGTTTCCTGATGACTTAGTAACTCAAGCTTTATCTCTTGCTATTTTTTCTGCCCAAAAGAGCATTACTATTACTTCTCCATATTTTGTACCTAGCCATAACATTGCAGAAGCATTGAGAATCGCAGCATTAAGAGGAGTTCAAGTTACTTTGATTTTGCCGAAGAGAAATGACTCACTCATGGTTAATTGGGCAAGTCGAACTTTTTTTGACGAACTCTTAACTGCTGGAGTAAAAATTTACAAATTTGAACAGGGATTATTACATACAAAAAGTGTATTAATTGATGAATGTTTATCATTAGTGGGTACTGTAAATATGGATATGCGTAGTTTTCTACTTAATTTTGAGGTAACTATGGTTGTAGAAGATATTGAATTTGCAAATAAAATTAAATTATTACAACAAAGTTATATCAGCAAATCTTCTCCTTTAGCATTAGATACTTGGAAAAAACGTCCTGTTTATCACCGCCTTTGGGAACGATTGTTCTTCTTGTTTAGTCCATTATTATGATTGTCATACATAAATCAAGGGCGATTACGCCCTTTAAAATATAAAATTGATTTAAACGACTGGTTATAATAACTGCAAAAAATCGCTCACAGTATAAAATGAACCAAAAACTAGGATAATGTCATTTTTATGTGAATTATTCACCACTGTTTGAAAAACAGAAAAAATATTATCGTCACTTTGTGCTGAGAGAAAATGATTTTCTGATTCGGCAACTTGTTTCAGCAAATTTAATAAATCATTTCCCGATTGCCCTCTAGATCCCTGTAAACCAATGCAATACCAATCGTCTATTATAGAAAGTAAAGGCGATAATATTCCTTTTGCATCTTTATCCTTTAGAATGCCACAAATAGCGAAAATTTTACCTCTAGTCTGAATTTTAAGTGCGGTTAATTTTTCAGCTAAATAACGAGCCGCATGAGGATTGTGTCCTACATCAATAATAATTGAAGGTAAATTTTCTACTGCAATATTCAATTTTTTAGCTATATTACTTAATTGAGTTAATTTTATTTTTTGAAAACGACCTGTCAGCTCTACTTGTTGTAAAGCCCGCACTATTTGTGATTTAAATATAGAGAAAGGCAATTGTTGTACTACAGCTAGAGCCGTTGCTGCATTCGCAAGGGGGATTTGCGGAATTGGTAGATTTTCTAACCGCACTTTTCCTTGCTGCCAACACCAAGTTTCGTTTACTTGTTTAAATGTCCATTCAATATCGCGACAAATTAACTGACAGTTTTGAATTTTACCCTGTTCAAAGATACTATTGGGAATATTTGGTTCACCGATAATAGCCATTTTATGCTGACGAAAAATACCTGCTTTTTCAAAACCAATAGTTTCACGATCGTCACCTAAAAAATCTGTATGATCAATATCAATCGAAGTGATTACCGCAATATCGTTATCAACAATATTAGTTGCATCAAGTCGACCACCTAATCCGACTTCTAGAATGACCACATCCAGCTTTGCTTGTTTAAATAAATACAAGGCAGACAAAGTAGAAAACTCAAAGTAAGTTAGTGAATGAGTTTTATTTTTATTAATAAAATCAAATGATTGACAATGTAATTCATCTGCTAATTGCTGATTTTGAATCCGTACACGCTCTGCGTAATGTAACAAATGAGGAGAGGAGTAAACGCCTACTCTTAAGTTTGCTTCAAGTAAAATCATTTCAAGTAAACGACAAGTTGTGCCTTTCCCATTTGTTCCACCTACCGTAATAATAAAAGGGGCTGGATGCAACAAGTCTAACTGTTCTGCTACAGATTTTACTCGCTCAAGTCCTAAATCAATAGTTTTAACATGAGCATTTTCTAAATAAGAAAGCCACTCTGAAAGTGGCGAAGTGGCTTGTAATTGATGTACTTTATTGTTCATTTTCAGCTATATCTTCTAGTAATTCAGGCTCAACAAAAGGTGATGGCTTATTAGAAAGTTTACTTAATAAAGAGGCTAACGTTTCTCTCATGTCCGCACGTCTTACAATCATATCAATTGCCCCTTTTTCTAGTAAAAATTCACTACGTTGAAAACCCTCTGGTAATTTTTCTCGCACAGTTTGTTCAATAACACGAGGTCCTGCAAAGCCTATCAATGCTTTTGGCTCAGCAATATTAATATCTCCCAGCATTGCAAAACTAGCGGATACTCCACCTAGAGTTGGATCCGTTAAAACAGAAATAAAAGGAATTCCTTTTTCACGCATTTTAGCTAATACTGCACTTGTTTTTGCCATTTGCATTAGTGAAATTAATGCTTCCTGCATTCGTGCACCACCACTAGCAGAAAAACAGACAAAAGAACAATTTTCAGCGATAGCTTTTTCTGCAGATTGTACAAATTTTGCCCCTGTTACAGCACCCATAGAGCCACCCATAAAATTAAAGTTTGAAGCAGCTACAACAATTGGCATGCCATATAATGTACCAGACATTGAAATTAACGCATCTTTCTCCCCTGTTTCTTTTTGTGCAGCAACAAGTCGATCTTTATATTTCTTTAGATCTTTAAACTTCAAAATATCTTTAGGCTCTAAATCAGCAGCTATTTCTTGTGTACTACCTTTATCTAACAAGGCTAACAAACGTACTCTAGCATCAATTCGCATGTGATGATCACATTTTGGACAAACTTCTAAATTACGTGTTAATTCATCACGATACAACACTTGCTCACAAGAAGTGCATTTGGTCCATACACCTTCAGGTACATTAGCTTTACGAGAACTTGAAGATGTAGTTTTACTAAAAATTTTATCAATCCAACTCATGGTTAACCTTTTTTGCTAACGAGAATAATCTCAGTATTAGACCATAATTTAGCATAATATGCTAGTAATAACAGTCTATTGTGATTTAAAGTTATTGTTCTAAAAATAACGGACCTAATTGATTTTTAGGCAATGCAAAATGATCAGGATAATGTACATCAACTAAATATAACCCTGTTGCTTTTGCCGTTGGTGCTGCCAAAGTGCGGTCTTTTTGTGCTAATAACCAAGAAATCCATTCTATCGGTTGATTTTTACATCCCACTTCAAGCAAACTTCCTACAATATTACGTACCATATGATGAACAAAAGCATTTGCTTGAATATCTACGATAATGTAATTTCCTTGTCGAAAAACATTTAAATGATGAATATTTCTCCAAGGTGTATTTGATTGACATTGTGCTGCTCGAAACGATGAAAAATCATGCTCCCCGAGTAATGCTTGTGCTGCTTGATGCATTAAAGAATGATCTAATTCACCATGATAATGAGTAAGCCCAGAAGCTAAAATTGCAGGACGTAATTTATGGTTATAAATGATATAGCGATAACGACGAGCCGTAGCACTAAAGCGAGCATGAAAATCATCATCAACAATTTTTGCCCAACGTACTGCGATATCATTAGGTAAATTAGCATTAATTCCAAAACTCCATGCTTTTTCTAAACGAACAGCTGTAGTATCAAAATGCACTACCTGTCCTGTAGCATGTACACCAGCGTCTGTTCGCCCAGCACAAAATATGGGGCATTCTTCATTTGCTACAAAAGCAACCGCACTTTCTAGTTTTTCTTGAACGCTTTCTACACTTGCTTGACGCTGCCAACCAAAATAGGATTCGCCGTTATATTCAATACCTAATGCTATTTTCATTTTTTTACCTTTAAAATTTCGCCCACATTATAGAAAAACATTATTAATAATAAAATAAATAGAACGACTATCAGCGATATTTTGTTATAAGCTAATATACTCTAGTGTCACATTTTCTACTAAATAAGCTAGCAAGTCTTCAGCCATTGCTCGATAAGATAAACTCATCGGATGTTCTATCAAAACAGCTCTTTCAATATTTTCAACTTCATTACCACTTAAAAGCAAATAATTTAATGCTGTTTGCAAAGCTGGTAAAGAAGGATTAAACGCTGCATTCTCAGCATAACTACCTTGAAAAATTCGTTTATCTTGGAGTTGCAGAGCAATTCCTGAAAAACTATTAGAATAAGGTGCATGAGATCGATTTGCTGCTTCAAGAGCTGCTTGAATAACAGGATCTTCTGTGGAAAAACGCAATCCATTCTCTTTTTTATCAAATAAACGATTATCAATATCTAAATTTTGAGGACCAAAAGAATCTGGTAAATATTGATGTAAGGAATTGTTTTGGCTGTGTGGTAAATGAATTTTTAAAGTCTCTGCACTATTCAATTCATTCATAAATTGACGACAATGACCGCAAGGCGTGTAATTCACTGTAATATCAGTAAGTTTAGTTTCCCCCCTAATCCATGCATGAGAAATTGCACTTTGTTCTGCGTGAATTGTTTGTTGTATATTAGTTGCACAAAACTCTTGATTTGCACCAAAATAGAAATTACCACTTTCGCCTCTTGCAATAGCACCAACATTAAAATGAGAAACTCCTGTATTAGCATAACAAGCACTAATTGGTAACGAGATTAAAGCAAACTCTTTATCCGTTAAATGATATTTTGCACAAAAATGATTTACTACAAAGTGCGGTAAAAATCCCTCAAAATGTCGTTCTCCTAATATATACCATAAATCCTGAGCTAACTGTCTATTCTCAATTTTATTAACAGCTTGTTTAATACGCTCCGACATATGTTGTAATGAATTATTTTTCATAGCGTCATCCCTCTAAAATAAACTCATTTGTTTTTCATTCGTTGTTTCTGGTAAATGAACATGCAAACCGATTAAGCGAATTTCTCGTCCTGCACTACGTTGCCAAATGCTTCTTAATAAATAGATAAAATTTTCTTGATTCAATTCCACCGCACTTTTTTCTAAAGTAGTTATTTTGAAATCATCGAACTTCAATTTTATACCTATTCTACGAATATTTTCCAGTGGAATATAAGGACAACTATGGCGAATGCGTGTTAATAGGTTGAAATAAAGTGTCTTAACAATTTCAATACCTTTATCAAGTGCGGTAATATTTTTTAATAAAGTGATTTCTACTCCAACTGATTTGCGTTTTCTATGAGGTTGCACTTGCCTATTATCCTTACCTTGACTAAACAACCAGATTCGCTGCCCTATTTTACCGAACTTGTTTAACAATAAGGATTGCTCTATTTGTTGCACATCAGCACAAGTATGTAGCCCCATTTGTGATAAACGTTGCGTTGTCACTTTTCCAATGCCTGGAATATGACACAATGGTAAATTTTGAATAAATTCAGTAACTTCTTCTGGTTTAATTACAAATTGACCATTAGGTTTATTTATATCTGAAGCAACTTTAGCTAAAAATTTCAGCGGTGCAATACCTGCTGAAGCGGTCAATCCTGTTTCAGCAGAAATAGCTTGCCGAATAGCTTGTGCAATCCATGTTGCTGAGCCATAACAAAAAGAACAATCTGTTACGTCTAAATAAGCTTCATCTAAAGAAATTGCTTCAACTAATTCAGTATAGCGATAAAAAATAGACTGTATATGTTGAGAAACTTCTTTATACAGAGGCATATTTACAGGCAATAGAACTAAATTAGGGCAAAGTTTAAAAGCTTGGGCTGTCGGCATAGCACTACGTAATCCATATTGTCGAGCAATATAATTACAAGTGCTTAGAACACCTCGATGAGATACCATTCCTCCTACAGCAACAGGCTGATGCTGCAAACTGGGATTATTCCTAATTTCAATGGAAGCATAAAAGCAATCCATATCAATATGGATAATTTTTCGACATTCTTTATCAGTCATATAAGTGCGGTCAAAATACAAAAATTATATTGACCTCAATTTAACATAATAAACTGTATAAATAAACAGTATATTATTGATAAAAAAGCAGAGATAAACTCTGCCAAAATTGAATAACTAAACCAAGGAAAAAGAATATTACTCTACAATTGGAATAATTTTCGTAGCGTGAGAACCTTTCTCACCATGTACAGCTTCAAAATTAACTTTTTGACCAGTTTTTAATGAACGGTAACCGTCCATTTCAATCGCTGAATAATGAGCAAAAATATCTGTCTCACTTCCCTCAGCACAAATAAAACCGAATCCTTTTGCATTGTTGAACCATTTTACTACACCAACTTCCATTTTTTACTCCTATGGATTAGTGTCTTTGATAGACAAATTTTAATTCCAATAAGACTACTGCCTTACCACCTAAGATTCGTCAACAATTATTCATGAATTTATCTTCTTTAGCTAGAGCCAATATTCAAAAATTCAACATAGATCACAAAATTTCATTAATTTTTTGTTTACATTGTGAATTTTGTTGTCGCAATTCTTTTGCTACTAACGCAATTGCTTCTCCACTACTCATTCCTTGAGACATCAATTGTTGAATTTTTTCTACCGCACTTTGTTGCTGTTCGTGAGTTAAATTAAGTAAATCGTTCATTTTATTTCCTAGATAATAATTAAATTTGCCAACTAAATCGTTCAAACAACACTTGCCATTGTTGATCTGTTTTTGCAAAAAGAGTGACTTTCTCTTGACTGATTGGATGAGTGAAAGTTAATTTCTCAGCATGTAACATCAATCGATGTACGCCTGTATGTTTTGTTAATGCTCGATTTTGATGTAAATCGCCATATTGAGTATCACCTAAAATAGGATGAAAAATATGCTTTAAATGACGACGAAGTTGATGTTTTCGCCCCGTGTGAGGAATTAATCGTAACAAAGAATAACGGCTAGATGAATACCGCCCAGCCCCATAAGGCATTTCAACAAGTTGTAAACTTTGATAATCCGTTACCGCACTTTGAGCTAATTTTTCTGTTTGACTAAACTTATCCGCGATTTTATCTCGTTGTACTTTGAGTGAATAATCAATCCGCCCCTGCCCAGTTATATAACCACGTACTATTGCTAAGTAAGATTTTTCTACCTGCTTTTGTTCAAACTGATAGCACAATAAATTCGCCACGTTGCTACTAAGAGCAAATAATAAAACACCTGATGTAGGGCGATCTAGGCGATGAATAGGAAAAACATGTTGCCCGATTTGATCACGTAAAGTTTGCATTACAAATTGAGTTTCGTGCCGATCAAGCCAACTACGATGAACTAACATACCAGCGGGTTTATTGACGGCAACAATAACATCATCTTGATAAATAATTTCAAGTTCCATCTTATTGATTTTTACATAGTTTTTCAATTTCAGCGATCGGTGCAAGTAAGTCCTCTAATTGTTCAAGTTCTTTTAAGGCTTCTTCAACATAAGGTACGATCGCAATTTCTGTTGGCAAAGGTGAATTACTTTCTAATAAAGCATGCATTCTTGGAATAAAAATCCATTGTAACCATTGATTAGCTTCCATCGTATCCATGGCAAAAGGTTCTGTGCTTAAAAACGCTTTTTGATCAGGTGGAATGGCTTGCCACAAATTTTGCTGTTGCATAACTTGCTGTAAAATTTGTAACTGTTTTTTAGTTTTATTACGCATAATAAATAAAAATTGATTAAAATAGTTGCCTATTTTATTCAAATTACCTATCTTTATCCACAATTAAACTTGAACAATTGGTAAAATATGTATTTGGTCGAAGCTTTTTTCAAACATCAAAATGATAATTTGCAACAAATGGCAGATTACACATTTCTAGTGAACAATATTATTGACCAATGGCGATATAACGGTCAGATCATTGGACGTGAAATCCCTCTTTTTTTCGCTCAGTTGGATCAGCAATTACGATTAGCAGTTAAAGTTATTTGTCCAGAACAACAAAGTCTATCGTTTGACTTTAATAATTCTGAGGTATCAACTGCCTTTGAAAACGCCGAAAGTGCGGGTATTTTTTTTGACGGTTTTCAGTTGCTGGCAGAAGATCTAAATTCAGATATTACTCATAACGGTAACACACCTAACTGGCAAATTTTGTACACTACTTATTTACAATCCTGCTCGCCGTTACATAGTGGTGATGATTTTCTTCCTATTCCACTATATAAACAATTGCAAAATATACCCCACTTAAGTATGGATATAATAAAGTGGCAAGAAAATTGGCAGGCTTGTGATCAATTACAAATGAATGGTTCTGTGTTGGAACAACAGGCTCTAGCAGAAATTTCTAATACCAATAGCAATTTATTCAAACATGGTTATTATCTTGCTCAAGAAATTGAACGCAGTACTGCAATTCCCACTTATTACTATTTATATCATGTTGGAGGCAATAATTTTGAACAAGAAAAATACCGCACTTGCCCTCTTTGTCATCAGAAATGGCTCTTAGACAAGCCGCTATTTGATATTTTCTATTTTAAATGCGATCATTGCCGAATTGTGTCTAATATGGCATGGCGTTGGCAATCTTAACATTAAGGACTATTTATGTATCACCACAACAGTTTAGATAAATTAAAACTCGGAGAAAAAACCGATTATGCACAACAATACGACCGCACTTTATTACAAGCCGTGCCACGCAGTTTAAATCGTGATAGTTTAGGTATTACACAACAACAACCTTTTTGCTTTGGTGCAGATGTTTGGACAGCTTATGAAGTCTCATGGCTAAATCAAAACGGTGTACCACAGGTTGCTATTGCAGAAGCTGAAATTGATTTCCGCAGTGAAAACTTAATCGAATCAAAAAGTTTTAAGCTTTATTTAAATAGCTTTAATCAAACTCAATTTATTAATTTTGAACAAGTTAAACGCACTATTGAACGAGACCTAGTAAATTGTGCTAAAGGTGACGTAAAAGTGCGGTTAAATTCTCTTGATTTTTATGAAGATCAGCCTATTGCAAAACTAAAAGGAAAACTTATCGATCAACAAGATATTCTCATTCACGACTATCAATTCAATCCTCGTGTTTTAGAAGACTGTACAACTGAAACTTACACTGAAGAATATTTAGTAAGTCATTTATTAAAATCAAATTGTTTAATTACCAATCAACCTGATTGGGGAAGTTTACAAATCCATTATATAGGCAAGCAAATTGATCATGAAAAATTACTTCGTTATTTGATTTCTTTTCGTCAACATAACGAGTTTCACGAACAATGTGTAGAGCGGATCTTTTGCGATCTAATGAAATTTGCACAACCAGAAAAACTCAGTGTTTATGCCCGTTATACTCGCCGTGGTGGTTTAGATATTAATCCGTTTCGATCAAATTTTGAAACGCTTCCAACTAATTTACGTTTAGCAAGACAATAAAAAGAGGGATTATGGCTAATATTCATTATGTAAATCCTAAAGGTTGCATGGATCAGCTTTCTCATTTAGAAGTGGCACAACTTACAGAAAAAGCAAAGTATGAGTTATATTCTCTATATCGCAATTGCTCTTTAGCCGTACTAAATTCAGGCGTTCAATCCGATAATAGCCGTGAATTATTAAGTAAACATAATGATTTTGAAATTCGACTTATTACCAAAGAAAGAGGCATTTCTTTAGAATTACATAATCCACCGCCAAGTGCTTTTGTTGATGATAAAATGATCCGCAATATTCAATATCACTTATTCGCCGTATTGCGAGATATTGTCTTTGTTAACGTATTAAGTAAAAGAATTAATCCTGATGACATCCAAGATAGTGAACACATTACAAATCAAGTATTTTCTATTTTACGCAACGCCAACGCTTTAATTGCTGGTGAGTTACCAAATTTAGTTGTTTGTTGGGGCGGTCATTCTATTAACCAAGCAGAGTATCAATATTGCCGTGCAGTGGGATTAGAATTGGGTTATCGTGAGCTAAATATCATTACAGGTTGCGGTGCAGGTGTCATGGAGGCTCCAATGAAAGGGGCTGCTATTGGCCATGCTAATCAACGTTATAAAAACTCTCGCTTGATTGGCATTACTGAGCCTTCTATTATTGCCTCCGAACCGCCTAACCCAATTGTCAATGAATTAATCATCATGCCTGATATAGAAAAACGTCTTGAAGCTTTTGTGCGAATGGGACATGGTATTATTATTTTTCCAGGTGGTCCAGGTACATTTGAAGAGTTACTGTTCATCTTAGGGATAAAACTCAATCCTGATAACCAAGCACAAAAACTGCCAGTGATTCTAACTGGTCCAAAACAAAGTGCGGATTATTTTGCTTCAATAGACCGATTTATTGGTGAAACACTAGGTAAAGAAGCTCAAAAAATGTATCAGATTATTATTGATGATCCTGTTACTGTAGCACGCCATATGAAAAAAGCGATGAATGAAATTCAGCTTAATAGAAGAAAAAACAACCAATCTTATAGTTTTAATTGGGCATTAAAAATTTCCTCAGAATTTCAAACGCCTTTTATACCTACTCATCAAAACATGGAAAATTTAAATTTACACATGAATCAATCTAAAATGGATCTAACGGCTAATTTACGCCGTGTATTTTCTGCTATTGTTGCAGGTAATATTAAGCCTGAAACGCAAGACTTAATAGCTACTAAAGGTAAATTTAAACTACAGGGTGAAGCCCATTTAATGGAAAAAGTAGATCGTATTTTACAAGATTTTATCAAACAGAATCGAATGAAACTGCCAAGCAAAAATGCTTATGAACCTTGCTATGAAATTGTAAAATAAAGAACAAACCAACTGCTAATGGGTAACATATAGCAAATAAAGTGCGGTTCATATTAGTAGATTTTTGCGACTAGCCAACTGAAAAAAATCTACTAATACTCTCCCAAAACGCTAAATTGTAACTTGTCTTTATTGGCAGAAATTCTCACCGCTCTTTGCAAATATTCGGTTGGAATATCAGCTTGATATAAGAAGCGACTATTCACTGAAATAAATTCAGCGGCCAGATGTTGCACGTAAATTGAACCGCCTTTTGCATTCACACCTGCCATAGCACGACCATATAGTTTGCCATAAATATGAATATTGCCCTCTGCTGCTACTTCTGCTCCAACGGGTACATTACCATGAATAATTAAGTCACTATTTTTAGCATAGATAATTTGCCCTTTTTCCATGTTTTCAATAACTTTAGTGGGCAAATAACGCGGTTCGGGTAGAATCTCAGAAATATTTTCACTATTTGCTAATACAGGCAATCCAGCAGTTAAAATCAATTCTTTTTGCAAATAATTTTTCCAATCAGTAACACCAATTATCTGAATATTAAATTCAGCTAAAATTTGCTGAAGTTGGTTCAGATTCACCTTCTCTAATAAAGCATTAAATTGCAAAATCACAGCAAGATTTTGAAAAAAGTGCGGTGAATTTTTTACTTTTTTTGTAATCGCTCGTTTTATCACCGTTAAATTAGAGCTATTTATCGTTAAGAAAACGGAAGAAAACTGTCCTGTTCGTAGCTCGACAATATCCTGTGCCATAGTAAATTCCAAAATAAAAATAACTGGTTTGATGATAAAGAATTACGTTAAAATCAGCAATATTTTTATCATATTAAGAGAGAAAAAATGCTTTGTGCTATTTACAAAACTAATAAAAAAGAAGGGATGTATCTTTATATTGAAAAAAGAGAAAATTTTGACTCTGTACCGCAAGCTCTGCTTGACTCATTTGGTAAGCCAATTTTTGTTATGTTGTTTAATTTAGCTAGCGGAAAACCATTGATTAATGCTAGAAATGAAGAAGTACAACAACAAATTAAACAAAATGGATTCTATCTACAGATGCCAAAACAGCAAGAAAATTTACTTGAACAAGAAAAGAAATATAAGAATAACCAATAATTTTAAAGATAATAAAGTAAGAGGTGGTTATATTTAAAATATTATTACCGCACTTTTATAGTTATTAATTTTTACAATCAAAAATAAAGGCGACTCATGATCGCCTTTATTACAAATACTACTCTATTATGCAGATTGTTTTGGTTGGTCAAATACTGTTACTTTTGGTGCTGTTCCAGTAAATTTCTCAACTTGAACAATACAAGTGTTTGGAGAGTTACCTTGAGCTAATTTTGATGTACCTTCATCACGAGTTAATACGTTGGCACAACCATTTTTACACAAAGGTTGTTCTGATTGACCTAAATCAGCAGGATCATACCAGGCCCCTTCGTGTAATACTACTGTACCTTTAATAACGCCGTCAGTCACTACTGCACCTGCAAGTACTTGTCCACGCTTGTTGAAAATACGAACAATGTCACCATCAACAATACCACGAGCAGCTGCATCTTCTTTATGAATTAACACTGGTTCACGATCTTTTACTGCATATTTTTTCCGTAATGATGTGTGAGCTAATTGACTGTGTAAACGATAATAAGGATGTGGTGTTACTAATGCTAAAGGTGCTTCAGCAGTAGTATTTCCTGCAAATTCTTCAGGAACAAACCAACAAGGGTGTCCTTTACAATCATCATAATTCATTTTTGCAACAACATCAGAATAAATTTCAATTTTGCCTGATGGTGTACCTAATGGATTAAGAAGAGGATCATTGCGGAATGATTCATAACGTACCCATTTTTTTGATTTTTCTGTTGGTTTAAAAGTAACAGGTTTATTATCTTGCCAGAATTTTTCGAATTTCGGCATTAACACACGATTCTTACGTGCAGCTTCAAAAGCTACGTTATAAAAATCTTGTAGCCACTGCATTTCTGTTTTACCTTCAGTGAATTTATCTTCAACACCAGCACGTTTCGCTAATTCTGCGAAAATATCATAATCATTTTTCGCTTCAAATTGTGGTGGTACAACTTGTTTCATTGGGAAAATGTTCATCATTGAATAGTCGCCAGACATAGTCAAGTCATTGCGTTCATAGCTAGTTGTAGCTGGTAGCACAATATCTGCCATACGTGCTGTTGGTGTCCAGTTAACTTCGTTTACAATTACTGCTTCTGGTTTTTGCCACGCTTTCACTAATGTATTAGTATCTTGATGATGCACAAAAGGATTACCACCAGCCCAATAAATTAATTTAATATCAGGATAAGTCACTTTTGAACCGTTATAATCAATTGTTTTACCTGGATTAAGTAATACATCAGAAATACGAGCTAATGGGAAAGAGAATTTCGCTGTGTCATCAAGCCATGTTTTTTCACCTGCTTGTACTGATGGATTGGCAGTAATTGAACCAATAATTCCACCAACAGTAGAAGGTGCACCACCATTCGCATAATGATAACTGAAACCAAATCCACCGCCAGGTAATCCAATTTGACCTAACATTGCAGCTAAAGTTACTAATGTCCAGTGTGTTTGTTCACCGTGACGTTGACGTTGCATACCCCAGCCACCCATTAACATAGTGCGTTTTGAAGAAAAATCTGCAGCTAATTTTTTAATTGTATCTGCTGGTAATCCACAAATTTTGCTTGCCCAGTCAGCATCTTTAGCTTGCCCGTCAGTTTTTCCTAATAAATATTCTTCAAATTTATCATAGCCAGCGGTATATTTTTTCAAGAATTCTTTATCATGTTTATTTGTAGTCACTAAAGTGTGTGCGATACCTAGCATTAAAGGAACGTCTGTACCAGTGTTAACTGGTAACCATTCTGCATTTAAGAATTCACAGCTTTCGCTACGTACAGGATCAATACAAATAATGCGTTTACCACTTTCTTTCAGTTTTTTGAAATATTCAATACCTTGTTGGTCAGTTGATGTCCATGAAATTCGTAAAGTGGTCATTGGATTAGCTGCCCATAATACGACAATATCTGAACTTTCTAGAATTGTTTCCCAGCTAGTTTGTTGTTCATAAACTTCAATTGTTCCCAATACATGAGGCATAATAACTTGAGCGGCACCTGTTGAATAGTCACCTTTTACTCCAACAAATCCACCTGTCACATTCATATAGCGTTGTAGCAAAGTGCGGCTAGCATGTAAAGCACCTGAACTGTACCATCCATAAGATCCCGCGAAAATGCCCCCTGCACCGTAAGCTTCACGTACACGCTTCATCTCATTTGCAACGAGGTCAAAGGCCTTATCCCAAGAAACACGGACCCATTCATCACGCCCACGTAAACTAGTGTCTTTATTACCTTCTAAAAAGCCTTTACGAACCATCGGATATTTTACCCTTGTGTCGCTATAGAGTTGATCAGCTACTACGCTTTGCAATTCATTTTCTACTGAAATAGGCATCGCAGAGCCTGATTTAACTACTTTACCATCTTCTACGACTACACCTAACACACCCCAGTGTGCAGCAGTAACAACTGTACTTTGTTCAGCTGCTATAGCTTTTGTTGAAGCCAATGTACCAACAACTCCACCACTGAGTGATACTCCTGCCATTCCTAGTGATGAATTTTTCAAAAAGCTACGACGGCTTGTATTAATTTTACTTTGTTTTTTCATTTTAAACCTCGTTATTTACTAGGTTCACAATGAATTGGTGAAAGAAAAGACATCGAAACGGTTATAAAACACACCGCACTTTCGCCAATAGATTGTGAAAGTTTTGTTTCGACACCTTTCTGAGGAGGAGTGGCATAGCCATTTCTAGCTATACCATGTGCAACATTAGATTGCAGGCTTGCGACCATATTTTTCAACTTAGGTCAACAAGCTCGGAGTCGTTTTCTCTTTTTCAAGAGTTTCGGCTCCCTTTAAGTTTAACTTAATGGGATTTTCCGCCAAAATCTTTTGCATTGCGTTGTAAATAGATAGTGACTGCTCGCACATCATCTGCTGTCATTGAAGTACGATCTTTCATCGAGTTTACTACGCCAATCCATTGATTCGCAGTGTAATGTCCCGCACTGATCGGAGCATGACAACCGCTACAATGGGTTTGATTTAAATTATTACCAAATTGATTTAACGCTTGTAAATTAGAAGTGAGTGAATTTTTCGCTACTTTTACTTCAAACGTTACTTCTTTCCAATCAGAATCTGTCACTTTATCATGTACAGTTTGCAATACTTTTGCATTTTTTGCAATTCCATCACCTAAAGCTAACATAATACGTTGCCCTAATTGTGCATAAACGACTGTTTCTGCACCTGCTTGTTGCCAACCGTGAATTGTAGCCGTGATTTCATCGCCTTCTTGTTTCCAATTGTTTAATTCTGCAAATGGCATTAACCGCACTTCACCACCTTGTATTAACTGTGCAGGATTCATCATTAAGCTATATAATGTTTTATCAGTATCATTAAATTCACCTGCATGTTTAGTTAACTCACCATATGCTGCTTTATCATCAACTTCCATTTCGGGCATAAAATGTGCTACACCTTTATGACAATCAATACAAGTTTGATTTGTTTCTATACCTGTCTTATGCATTTTTTGTGCGGCTGGCACCTGTGAAGCTATTTCCATTGCTTCAAAACTATGACAATTACGGCAAGTAGCTGAATTATTCTGTTTTAAATCTTCCCATACCGATTTCGCCATTTCTAAACGATGTTTCTCAAATGCCTCTTCATCTGGTAATTTGTCCGTTACATAAGTATTCCAAAGATCTTTCACTGCAAACACTTTTGTTTTCACGTAATGGAACACATTGTCTTGTGGAATATGGCAATCAGCACATTCTGCACGAATTCCTTTACGGTTAGAAAAATGCACTGAAGTTTCCCATTCAGCCTGAGGCTTTTGCATTGAATGACAAGAAACACAAAACTCAGTAGTACTGGTTACTTTCATTGCATATTGGACGCCCGCTAAGATAGCCGCCCCCAATAACAGACCAACTACCCCACTGAGCAACCATTTCTTATTCAACTTTGCCATTGTTTCCCCCGAAAAAATAAATTTCAATAAAAATATTTAATAAATATTACACACTTCTGTTTCTTGCATTGTAATCATATAGTTTCTATATGCAACTACCTAAACGAGTAAGGTATATGATTATTTGGATTTCAATTGATCTAGATCAAGTAATATAATAATTTAATTTAATTTAAACACAATATTTAAAATCTAACGAGGAAAAACATTTGTTCTAAAATGTACCTAATAAATTAAAATAAGACTATCTTATCAATAAGTTAACAACATAAAAGTGCGGTAGGAAATGGAAATTTTTTATGACTAAAACAAAACGTCCAACTTTACAAATGATCGCAGAACAAGTCGGTGTCACTAAAATGACGATTAGTCGCTATTTACGTAATCCACTTACTGTTTCAGAAAAAAATCGTAATAAGATTGCTTGTGCTATAGAACAATGTGGCTATATTCCCAATCGAGCACCTGATATTTTATCGAATGCTAAAAGTCATGCTATTGGTGTATTATTACCTTCATTAACTAATCAAGTGTTCGCTGATGTGTTAAAAGGTATTGAACAAGTGACTGATAATGTTGGTTATCAAACTATGCTTGCTCATTATGGGTATAGTATGAAAAAAGAAGAGCAGCGAATTGAGAGTTTACTTTCTTATAACGTTGATGGACTAATTTTATCAGAAAATATCCATAGCCCACGTACGTTAAAAATGCTAGAGATTGCCGATATTCCAGTAATTGAAATTATGGACAGTGGTAAAATTGGCGTCCAACAATCTGTTGGATTTGATAATATAGCAGCTGCACAAGCAATGGTAGAAACCATGATCAAACGAGGTCATAAAAATATTGTTTACTTTTCTGCTCGCATGGATAAACGCACCCAATTAAAAATGAAAGGTTATGAAAATGCAATGAAAAAACATGGATTAACCGCTCATAGTTTACAAACTGATGAAGCTTCATCTTTTTCTTTAGGTGCAAAATTATTGCAACAAACGCTACAAAAATATCCTCATACAAATGGTATTTTTTGTACTAATGACGATCTTGCTATTGGAGCATTATTTGAATGTCAGCGACTTGGTATCTGTATTCCTCAGCAAATGGCTATTGCGGGTTTCCATGGACATGATGTAGGACAATCAATGACGCCTCAACTTGCTACTGTTATAACACCTCGATTTGAAATTGGCAAAATCGCTGCTCAAGAATTGATTCATCGCCTAAATCATATACCACCACAACATAGCACTATTGATCTTGGATTTCGTATTCATTTAGGCGATAGTATCTAAAATTTAAATAAAATAACGCTAAATTCTATTTTGAAACAGAAAAATAAAAAAGCGGATATTGCTATCCGCTATTAAAATGAAATATTACTATTCAGGATGGCGTTCTGATACTTCTTTCAATAAGAGTTGCAACTCGCCTTGTTGAAGCATTTCGAGAATAATATCACATCCACCAATCAACTCACCTTCCACCCAAAGTTGTGGAAATGTTGGCCAGTTGGCATAACTAGGTAAAGTCGAACGAATATCAGGATGTTGCAAAATATCTACATAACCAAAAGGTACATTACATTTAATCAATGCTTCTACTGCTCTTGCAGAAAATCCACAAGATGGAAATTTTGGTGACCCTTTCATGTAAATTAAAATTGGATTTTCACTAATTTGTTTTTTAATTTTTTCTAATGTTTCCATAATATTTCCTTAACATTTTCATTTCTTATGAAATGTCATCATTACCAACTAACATTTTTCAGAATGTCATTTTGTATTGCGATTGTAACATAACATGGGAATGGCATAAACATTTACCAACTACCACCAGCTCCGCCACCGCCGAAGCCGCCGCCCCCAAAACCGCCATCATTTGAACCACCACCAAAGCCGCCAAACCCTCCACCAAATCCAGAAGAATTTCCACGACGACGTGAATGCAACCCACCTGAATGATGACTTGGACTGATATATACTCCTTTACCTCGTCCTAAAAAAATGAACAAGATAAAAATCACCATAAAAATTAATGGAATATATTTTTCTACGGCTGATTCTTGTTGCTCTAATGGAGCGAACTCCCCTTTAGCCGCAGCGATTATATTATCTAATCCAATGGCAATGCCTTGTGCATATTGTCCCTGCTTAAAGTGCGGTAGAATTTGATTGCGAATTAAACGAGCCAAAAACACATCAGGTAATGCTCCTTCTAGCCCTTGTCCTGTCGCAATAAAAATATTGCGATCTTTAATTGCAACCAACATCAATACACCGTTATCTAACTGTTTACGCCCAATTCCCCATTTATCGCCCAATGCAAACGCATAATCAGCAATTTCATATTCGCCAGTAGTAGGTAAAATCACCACTGCAATTTGTGAACTCGTTTCTTTACTGAATTGGCGTAAATGTTGTTCAATAAACTGTTGTTCTGCTGCTGTTAGTGTTTGAGTATAATCGTTGACATAGCGAAATGGTTGCGGAGGCGGAGGAAAATCGACAGCAAAACTAGGAAAAGCAATTAAAAATAGCAAAAAAACAACCGCACTTCTTTGCCAATAACTGATCAATTTCAAAGTAAGCTTAATCATTAATGATTACCTCATTATCTAATTCATTTTGATCATCTGGCAAATAAGGAAAATGTGCAGTCAATTCTACTCCAATTTTTTCAATAACTTTCACCACTCCCTCAGTATAATGACCTTGTTTGAAACAAGCTGTCATTAAATCACATTGCTGTTGCCAAAATTTTGGTAGCACAAAGTGATCAATCCCTTTATCGCCCATTACTACACATTGATGATCCGAAAAGGCAATGTAAATCAACACCCCATTACGTGCTTGAGTTGCTTGCATCTGTAGATCATCAAAAACTTGTAAAGCCCGTTCTAAAGGTGAAAACTCACTGCTCTTTTTACCATTAGGCACCTTTTTTTTGGACTCAATAAATACTCGCAACTCCGCCGATGTTTGTGTTTCTAACTGTGCTATTGCATTTTCAATAGCGGTTTTGTCGAAAGGTAATTTCAACCAGCCATTTCGCCACTTTGAGAAAATTCCCATAAATTACACCGCTCTTTTTACAACAATTTAGTTGAAATTAACAACAGGGACATTTTCTGCACCCGCATTAGATTTGAAATAAGGTTTTTCTTTGAAACCAAAAATCATTGCCACTAATTTTGCAGGAAATTGTCTTACTTTTTGATTGTACTCTTTTGCTGCTTCATTAAATTTGTTACGAGCGACATTAATACGATTTTCTGTACCCTCGAGTTGTTTTTGTAAATCCATAAAACCGCTATGTGCTTTTAGTTCAGGATATTTTTCCACTGTTACTAGCAAACGAGATAGAGCTGAACCTAAACTTTGCTGACTTTGTTGAAATTGAGCAAGTTGTTGTTCTGTCATATTTGTTGGATCAATTTTAGTTTGTGACGCTTTAGCGCGAGCTTCAATCACACCTGTTAGTGTTTCTTTTTCAAAATTTGCTTGACCTTTTACTGTATTAACTAAATTTGGAATTAAATCCGCACGGCGTTGGTATTGAGATTCAACATTTGCCCAAACAGAATCAATTTTCTCTTCTGCTTGGACTAAGCTATTATAACTACCTGCTAAGCTAAACCCTGCAACGATGATAATTAAAATCAAAATGAGCCATTTTTTCATTTTCTTTCCCTTTCTTTTTGTAAAAAACCAAATGTATTTTAATCTAAAATATTAAAAAAATAATAGTAATATAATTTTTACTTTATAATCAATAGATTATAAAAATATTTTTTAAAATGTGTTCCGTTATTTTTCTGTCTTGTTCCGAAACGTTGTTTTTATTTTTTATCTAGTGTGTCACTTTTGTTTTTTTGTGACAGGGTTGATTGGTAGGTTGAATCTACTTGATCATGCAGTTTGATTAAACTGTCTGATTCTCTTTTGATCTTCTTGTTATTACTGCTAAATCATTAGGGCTGAATCGCCAGCCTTCATCTTTGCCGTAAATCAGGTTAAAACACCACTCAGAGCAAAAGTAGCGTGAGCGTTTTTGCCTGATACCAAAGGCAACCCCCAACATCCCCCACCAATCGTAACCTCTACCTTGTGTTTGGGCGTAGTAGCGTTTGACTTGTTCTGCCGTCAGGTTAGGCAACTCAATTAAGTCCCATTTGCCGTCTTTGATGTTAATTACCTTATGTCTCACGCCGCCATCACGAGGGCTTGATGTGTAGCAATCGTAAGTGATATAAGGATAATAATCGCCACTTAAGAATTCCTGCTGTTCAATCGCAATTTCACAATGTGAGTATTGTCCTTTTGTCATTTTGCGAATGAGCCAATCTGTTACTTTGTCATAGAGAGAGCCACCTTTGCCCTTGTAGAGAGCAAGGTAAATTTTATTCTGCATCATTACCTCTTGTTAAGTCCGTTTTTTCCTTAATGTCGTTGTAGTTTTCTGCCCAGCCTGTGCGGTAGTTGTAGTTTGCAGGAGTTGGGCTTTGCATTACCGCTTGTTTGTGTTGGCGTGCGGTGTGGTGGTTGGCGTTTTCGGTTT